>JANMYC010000404.1:0-7064 GCA_031381715.1 Saprospiraceae bacterium | reverse complement strand
CAAAGAAGGCGCGCAATGGGGCGACCATTGGGCATACACGCCTTTAGAAAATGTATCCGTCCCCAAACCTCGTTGGCTGTTCGGACTTTTACCCGCTTCAAAACCAGATTGGGTTAAAAATGAAGTGGATTATTTTATTTTAGATAGGTTAAAAAAAGAAAATATCACCCCTTCAGTAGAAGCCGATAAAAAGACATTATTGCGCCGTGTCAGTCTCGATTTGACAGGGTTACCACCCTCTGAGCATTTTCAAAACCAATTCTTAAACGATAATAGTGAAAAGGCTTATGAAAATTTGGTGGATTCTCTCATGGCTACCCCTCAGTATGGTGAGCGTTGGGCGGCAATGTGGCTCGATTTGGCACGTTATGCCGATACAAAAGGCTATGAACGTGATGACAAACGCAGCATCTGGCGGTATCGTGATTGGTTGATTAAGGCTTTTAATGAAGATAAACCTTATAATGAGTTTTTAACGGAGCAAATAGCGGGCGATTTATTGCCCGATGCCACTGACCAGCAGCTGATTGCCACCGCTTTTCACCGCAATACCATGACCAATGACGAAGGTGGAACCGATAATGAGGAATTCCGCACTGCCGCAGTTATTGACCGTGTGAACACCACTTGGGAGACATTGATGGGAACAACTTTTGGTTGTGTGCAATGCCACAGCCACCCTTATGACCCATTTAGGCACGAGGAATATTATAAATTCATGGCTTTTTTCAATAATACCCGCGATGAAGATACATATGCGGATTTTCCTTTGCTCAGAGAATACCGCAAGCAAGATAGCCTCAAATTTTTAGAACTACAAGGTTGGCTCAAAGCAAACGTGCCCAATCGCGCGAAAGATGTCACTCATTTTTTAAAAACGCTGCACCCAAGCATTAATTCATTGACTGCCGATAAATTTCAAAACAGTGATTTATCGGATACCAAATGGCTGGTTTTGCGTAAAGATGGTTCAGCCCGCTTGAAAAACGTCAATTTTGAAGGTAAAGACCAATTTATTTTTCCTTTTAGTTGTAATACAGTAGGCGGCAGTTTGACTATAAGCTTGGATTCCGTGAAAGGACAGGTTTTAAAAGTGATAAAATTAGACACTTCAAGAAAAACCCAGTACGCGGATTTTGATATCACCCCCTCAGCCTTGCCTGCCGGCAGGCAGGTATCGGGCGTTCATGACGTATATTTATGCTACTCCAACCCTCAAATGACGTCTTTTAATGATAATGGCATCCGTTTCGATTGGTTTCATTTAAATAAAAAATGGGGAGAAAGGTCAGCCGATAGCAATTCCATTAATCAAAAATTTTGGGCTTTAGTAAAATCTTCAAATGTGGATGCAACGCCCATTATGCAGGAAAATCCTGCTGATATGAGCCGTAAAACACACATTTTTGAAAGGGGCAGTTGGCTCTCACAGGGCGATGAAGTGCAAGCTGATGTACCCAAATCACTGAATCCAATGCCCAATAACGCCCCTAAAAATCGACTCGGCTTGACGCAATGGCTCACCGACAAGCGCAATCCCTTGACAGCTCGAACTTATGTCAATCGCTTATGGGAGCAACTTTTTGGGCAAGGCTTAGCTGAGACTTTAGAGGATATGGGCACGCAGGGCATTTCTCCCACACACCGAGAATTATTGGATTACTTAGCCTATAATTTTATGAATACGGATGATTGGTCAACTAAAAAGCTGTTAAAAACGCTGGTCATGTCCGCAACTTATCGTCAAGATTCTAAAGTTACCCCCGAATTACAAAGTAAAGACCCTCAAAATAAATGGTATGCTCGAATGCCTCGCGTGCGCTTGTCTGCGGAGCAAGTGCGCGACCAAGTACTGGCTGTCAGCGGTTTATTGAATTATAAAATGTATGGTAAAAGTGTTTATCCATTTCAACCCGAAGGCGTTTGGAGCAGCCCTTACAATGGTGCTCTTTGGAAAGAAGATTCGCTGGGCAATCAATACCGCCGTGCACTCTATACTTATTGGAAACGCAGCAGCCCTTTCCCTTCGATGGTTACATTTGATGGGGTGAATCGAGAGGTTTGTGTATCTCGCCGCATCCGCACCAACACGCCTTTGCAGGCTTTAGTCACCTTGAATGATTCCACTTATTTGGTAGCCGCTGTAGCATTAGCGAATAAAATGAAAAATAACGATGAAAATATTTCAAAACAAATAGAAAAAGGCTTTGAATTAGCCACTGGGCAGCCTATTTCAATTGAAAAAAGGCAAGTTTTAGAAAAACTATACCAGACGGCTTTCAATAATTTTTCAAAGAAATTAATTAAAAACGAATCCGAAAAGCACCCCTCAGTATTGACACAACAACCACCCGATTTGGCAGCTTTAGCAATTGTTGCCAATGCTATTTTAAATTTGGATGAGTTTTTAAATAAGACTTAGATTTTCATTAAAACCGCACAAGATACAAAGAAGCACAAAGAGAAACTATGTGTCCCTATGTGCCTTCTGTGGTTAAAAATTAAAAGTGACATGAAAAAACTAAATATATACCAAGAGGCTCAAAAAGAAGCCCTCAATTATATATCGAGAAGGCATTTTTTACAACAATGCGGCTTATCGCTTGGCGGTATGGCATTGGGCAGTTTTTTAGGCGGGTGCAATTCAAGTGCTAATGCTCCTAATTTAGCAGCAGGTACGGAGTTAATAATTGACCCCATCAACCCATTCACACCCCGAATGCCGCATTTTGCACCCAAGGCAAAGTCCATTATTTACTTGCACATGGCAGGTGCGCCTTCACAATTGGAGCTTTTTGACTATAAACCCGAATTGACAAAAATGGATGGTCAGAGCTGTCCACAATCGTTTTTAGAAGGTAAAAAATTCGCCTTTATTCGAGGTGTCCCTAAAATGCTGGGTCAGCAAGCGCAATTCAGTCAGCATGGGCAATCAGGTGCATGGATATCCAGCTTTTTACCGCATTTACAGACCGTAGCTGATGAAATTTGCTTTTTAAAAGGCGTCACCACCGACCAATTCAACCACGCTCCTGCACAATTATTGATGCACACTGGCAGTGCCCGCTTGGGTCGGCCATCTTTAGGAGCATGGGCAACGTATGGTTTAGGCTCTGAAAATGCCAATTTACCGGGTTTTATGGTATTGACTTCGGGTGGAAAAGACCCTGACGCAGGCAAGTCCATTTGGGGCAGCGGCTTCCTCCCCTCAGTATTTCAAGGCGTTCAATGCCGTTCAGAAGGCGATCCTGTCTTGTTTTTAAATGACCCCGAGGGTGTGAATCGCGATTTGCGCCGCGCTTCCATTGATGCCATCAACGACATCAATCGCCTACAATACGAGCAGGTAAAAGATTCCGAAACCGTGAGCCGCATTGCACAATATGAAATGGCATTTAAAATGCAAATGTCCGTGCCTGAAGTAGTCGATATGAAAGCCGAACCACAGTATATCCACGAAATGTATGGTACTACGGAAGGAAAATCCAGTTTCGCTAATAACTGCCTTTTAGCCCGTAAATTGGTGGAAAAAGGCGTGCGTTTTGTACAATTATACGACTGGGGCTGGGATACCCACGGCACAGGCGAAGACGGCTCAGTTGACATTGGCTTAGTCAATAAATGCCGCCAAACGGATAAAGCTGTTACTGCCCTTATTTTGGATTTAAAACAGCGGGGTTTATTGGATGAAACACTCGTGATTTGGGGTGGTGAATTTGGCAGAACACCCATGCAAGAGAACCGTGAAAACAAACCATTGCCCTTCAAAGGTCGTGACCACCACACCGAAGCCTTCACGATGTGGATGGCTGGTGGTGGCGTAAAAAAAGGCTATTCGCATGGTGAAACCGATGAAATTGGCTACAAAACCGTAAAAGGACAAGTTTCCACCTACGATATTCAAGCCACTATTTTAAACCAATTAGGCTTCGACCATGAAAAACTAACGTATCATTTTCAAGGTCGCCCATTCCGCTTGACGGATGTACACGGAAAAGTTATTAGTGAAATTATTTAAATGTGCTGAGTGTCACATAAGCAGGCGTATGAAAATAAACGTGGTTTTCTGTCGGGCTTAAAATGACATAAAAACGGAGCGGAGCGTAGATTTTATGCCATTTTAAGAGCCGACTTAGAAAGAAAACCACGTCTATTTTAGCCCAACTACTCAAGAACAATGAACAGACGACATTTTATCAAAAATACCGCTTTAACGACCGTTTTTTTAGGCACGTTAAACGATTATGCTCATTCCATTTTTAATAATAATAATATGTCAAAATTGCAAATATTTGGTACGAATTGGGGTTTTAATGGCAGTGTTGATGCTTTTTGTGAAAAAGCCAAAGCAGCGGGTTATGATGGCATCGAAATGTGGTGGTCGCAAGACCCCTCAGTATCAGGCGAGCTTTTTAAGGCTTTGAAAAAACATGGGCTTGAAGTTGGCTTCTTGGTCGGCGACGGGAGCAGTGATTTTAATAAAAATTTAGCTAATTTCACAAAATCGCTTCAAGCTGCTTCTGAAAACACCGCGCAACGCCCCGCTTATATCAATTGTCACTCGGGCAAAGATTATTTTACATTTGAGCAAAATTTGGCTTTTATTGACGCAACCACAAAGGCATCGAAGCAAACAGGATTGACTATTTGCCACGAAACGCACCGTGGTCGTATCATGTTTAACGCACCTTTGACCCGTCAATTTATTGAAAAAAGACCCGATTTGCGTTTGACAGCGGATTTGTCGCATTGGTGTTGCGTGCACGAATCCCTTTTGGAAGACCAAAAGGAGACAATGGATTTGGCATTGAGCCGAACCGAGCATATTCACGCCCGCATTGGTCACGCCGAAGGTCCTAAAGTCAATGACCCTCGCGCACCCGAATGGGCAAAAAGCGTCGAAATTCATTTCGGATGGTGGGATAAAGTCGTGGAACGCAAGCGCAAAGCCAACGAAACAGTCACTATTTTGACCGAATTTGGTCCGCCTGATTATATGCCAACTTTGCCCTATACACGCCAACCTCTTGCCAATCAATGGGATATTAATGTGTATATGATGCAAATTTTGAGAAAAAGATATTCTTAAACACCTTTCGCTTGTCATTCTGAGCGGAGCGAAAGAATCTGAGATATAAATTTTGTTAATTCAGATTCTTTCGCTGCGCTCAGAATGACAAGTAGCATAATAGTTTAAATGATTTATGTTCGGAAAACTTCATCCTTTAATTGTCCATTTACCGATTGGCATTTTGCTTTTTAATGTCGTTTTAGTGTTTTTAACTCGATTAGAAGCCTATCAAGCGGCTAAAAAAATACTCTCGTGGTCACTTGGCTTAGGTGCATTGAGTGCCATTAGTGCGTGTTTGACGGGTTGGTTTTTGTCCCAAAATGGCGGATATGACGATAATACCTTAATGTACCACCAATATTTGGGTATCAGTGTTGCAGTATTGGCGACGGGTTTGTTTATTTTTAAAAAGCAGGAAAATAGAATTGGGAGCATCGTTTTAGCGGTTTTATTATCAGTGGCTGGGCATTTTGGCGGAAATTTGACTCATGGTGAAAACTACCTTTTTACCCCTGAAAATGTCGCTCATACTGAGGGGGGTAAAAATGGAAAGCCCGTGATTGAAAACATCCAAAAAGCCGTTGTTTTTAAAGATATAATTCAGCCTATTTTAAATGAAAAATGCGTCGTTTGTCATGGCACCACCAAGCAAAAAGGTCAGTTGAGATTCGACGAAATGGCTTCGATACTGAGGGGGGGTAAAAATGGAGCCCCACTTGTGGCGGGTCAAGCTGAGCAAAGCCTTATGATAAAACGCCTTTTATTGGATATTCACGAAGAAGAACACATGCCGCCAAAAGGCAAACCACAACCCACAAACGATGAAATTGAGCTTTTAAAATGGTGGATTACAGGCGGTACATCATCGGATAAAACCGTGGAAACAATGCCACAAACGGATAATATCAAAGCTATTTTAGCATCTTACTCAAAAGGTGGCGGTGCTGCCAAGCCTGTTTCCAATGATTATTTACCTAAAATAATAGTTGACAAAGCGGATGAAAAAGTATTGGAATCATTGAAAAAAGAGGGCATTATGGCTTTACCAATTGCGCCAAATAATAATTTTTTAGCCGTTAATTTTATCTCAAAATCCAATGCAACGGACGATGATGTTAAAAAATTACAACCCGTTTTAAAACATATTGCGTGGTTGAAATTGGGCAATACTGCCATCACCGATTCCGTATTTTCAATTATTTCTCAAATGCCTAATTTGACTAAACTATATCTAAATGATACGCGAATTAGTGATATAAAATTGGCGGATTTAATTAATTTGGAGCAATTACAATATCTCAATTTGGTAGGAACAAAAGTCACTGCTCAAGGACTTACCCCCCTCAGTAAAATGAAGGATTTGAAGCAAATTTTCCTTTTTAACACGGGCATTTCGGATAAAGATTCGATAGAATTAAAAACGCTTTTCCCGAATGTGCAGGTGGATTTGGGTAATTATCAAGTACCGACTTTAGTATCTGATACGTCCGTTTTAACAAGTAAAAAACTATAAAACGGCACTTCTAAAGCCTAAATTGGATATAAATAAGACATCAATACTTCATCCAAATACCTATTTTCACTTTTTAAATAGGTATAATTTCTTAGCACACCCTCTTTTTGGAAACCCGCTTTTTCATAAATATGAGTGGCTTTATCGTTGATAGCCGCAACGCTCAGTTCCATGCGTTTTAAACCCAATTCAGCACCATATTCTACAATTGCTTGCATCATCATTGAGCCGTAGCCTTTGCCCGCAAAATCGGGATGAATCGCCACACCGCCCAAGTACGCAATATGATTACACCGAAAAGTTAAAGGGATTAATTTGAACATTCCGACATCTTGCCCATCCATTTCAAATATAAAAAGCACCTTTTTCTCTAATAAATCATCAAAAATGGGTTGAAATTCAGCCTTATCCATCATTTCATACAATAAATATGGATTAATCTGAGGATGAAAATAGAGGTTGTAGAAGAAGTCAAAATCG
>JANMYC010000383.1:0-2243 GCA_031381715.1 Saprospiraceae bacterium | reverse complement strand
CTTTTAAAGGATTTGAAAACTAAAAAGTTGTAAAATAGGCATATAATTTTCAATGCTTTCAAAAATAAATGAAAGATATAACCGCTCAAACTTAGAAAATTACAGTTTCCTTAACGACCTCTTAACTGCATTTTAACATACCTTATCCGTTATTAAAACAAACTAATATCTGTCTCCATTTTCGGAGCTAATCGTTTTTAAATTAGAGATTAGTTACCATACATTCAATTTATAGATGGCAGCCAGAGTAAAATCTTGGCTGCCTTTTTATGTCAAGCATGATTACTTTTTCATTAACCACCTAATAATAAACCTGCTAAAAGGGAAGTTAAAATAGGCAATAATAATAAGATGGATAGTACCAGCACGATAATAGATGTGGTATTATCTTCCTCTCTCAATCTCAATGATTTAATGGCTCTGGCGAGAGCTAAAGAAAGAAAAATGGTGCCCAATAAAGCAAAGCCTAAAAATAGTATGATGCTGAATGCAGCCCCTTCACTCGCTATTGCCAATATGAGCGTTAGAAACCCTAACACGTTACTACTCAAACCGATTAAAAAAGCTCTTAAACTCTTTTTACCATATTGATTGCCTTTAGTAACGATGGGAGGCTGAGGCGGTCTATTTCTTTTCCATTTTCTAAATTGAAAAATAGATAAAACCAATAGGGCTACTACAGTAAGCCAAAATGTACCTTGCAATAAGTAAATAGTAGCGAGTGAGAAAAAAGTGATAAGAACGATATTGAGCACTCGGGTGCTCTTAGATTTTTTGTCGGTATCTATTTTTGATGACCTTATCTTTTTTAAGAGGTAATTATTGATTGTGTGTTTGAGGCTCTTAGGTCTTTCTTTAATGATTGGTGGCGGAGATACCGTAATGGATTGTGGCGTACCTAATTTCGAGCGGATGATAGCTTGGCTTGAAAAAGGGTTGAATCCAATGAAAAACAGAAAAATAAAAAATATACGTAAGGGTGTTTTCATATTCAGGTTGTTTTATTAAAACAAAAAAAATGATTTCCTAAAAATGAAAACGAGCTGAATAGCCACTATGTTGCTTTATTCAGCTCATTTTAAAAAGAGATGGGTGGAATATTATCTAACCATAAAGCTCATAATGAACTTGGCTTTTATCATATTTCAAATCAATTAATAGCTTTGCGACCACATCATCTATCATATTAGACCAACCGCAGATGTAAAAATCAACGTCAGAGCGGCTTTCGCGATACCCCTCAGTATACACATCATGTACATAACCTTTCCAACCCTTCCAATCTCTTTCCCTTGAGAGGACTATGTCGTATTTAAAATTAAGGTGATTTTGAGCTAACACTTCTAACTCTTGGCGATACAAGATGTCTTTTTCATAGCGCGTGCCGAATATCAAATGAATTGTTTTAAAAGGTATTTTCCTATTTAAAACATCTAAAATCATACTTCTGAAAGGTGCAACACCTGTACCCGTACATATCAAAACAATATCTCGATTATCCAAAGGCTCTTTTAAAACAAATGTTCCATCTGGTCCCTTGAATCGAATGGGTGTGCCCACAATTGCTTCATTACATAAATATTGAGAGCCGCCGGTGCTATTTTCAGCTTTCACCACACAAAACTCTAATATGCCTCCCCCCTCTCCATTAGGAGCCCTATGGACAGTATTCGGAGCATTTGCTATGCTATAGCTGCGCCACCGCTTGAGTCTTTTTTCTGAAATTGGCAAATCCATCGTCACGAACTGACCTGCTTGGAATAAAATAGGCTCATCACCCAGTACTTTTACCCAAAAACGCCGGGTGCTTTCAGTCTCATTTTCTATTTTTATTATTTCGCTATCGTACCATTTCCACATATCCAATAATTTTAAATTGCCTATTTCTATTCAAAAATAAGTCAAATTTAAATAAACGAACCACTCTACACTTAGTTTTTTAGTGAAAATACTGAGGGGTATTAAGATTACACTAAATCCAATATTTGAGCAGCATGGTTGGCTGATTGAACTTTTTCGACGATATGCTCAATTTTACCATTTTCATCTATTAAAAAAGTAGTGCGGTGTACGCCATCAAACTCTCTACCCATGAATTTTTTTGGTCCCCAGACGCCAAAGTCATTGAGTATTTTTAGATCCGTATCAGCTATGAGGCTGTAAGGGAATTCATGCTTTTTTATGAATCCTTGCTGCTTTTTTACGCTGTCAGGGCTGACTCCTAATATTTCAATGCCTTTATC
>JANMYC010000308.1:0-3021 GCA_031381715.1 Saprospiraceae bacterium | reverse complement strand
TGAGTCAATATTTTAAAATGTTCACAGGATTATAAACTTAAAAGGGAGGTCTAAAGTCTATTAGTCTAATATCTAATAAAAAAGTCGGTCGCATAGAGGTTATATGACGACCGACAGTATTGCATAGGGTAAATCGGTTTTCAGGATGGGGGATAAAATTGGTTTTTGGATACTATAATTTTAGTTTTTGCCAGCGTTCACTTTTTCACCAAACGTAGCGCCTTGCGTTTGCTTTTTAACAACAGGGCATGAAAGTGTTTTCATATCAGTTGTAGTCAATACTTGACCATCTTTGATAGAGATAACTTCACCGTTTGGCAACTTGAAAGTGCCACCTTTTACCACTCTGAATTGAGAAGCACCTATCAAATCACGTTTTTTACCCTCAGGCATTTGGATTTTGAGCATATTACCTTCGATAGTACCGTCTACTTCTGTCGTGCCGCCGCCGTTGTTGCCGCCGCCACCTGCTGTGATACATTCAATTTCGATGGTCAAATCCCATCTTTTAAAATGGATGGTGATAGTGATTTTAAGCATTTCGGCGCCCAATACATTTACGGGTGTTTCAGTGCGGGTAGTGATGGTTTCAGCGTTTTCAGTTCTGAAAGTTGTAGCGTTAGCTGAATTTGAGAAGAACGCTGCGAAAGCGAAAGCTGCAATAAAAGAGACTTTTTTCATCGGATTTTTAATTTAAAAAGTTCAAAAAATGTGATTATAAATTATTTTAAAAATGTTCATGTGGATTATAAAATGTTGTTTTAAGTATAGTTTTAAGAGTTAAAAATCGGCTTTTGAAAATTATGTGATTTGTTGTTTTAAAACCGTTTTCATTTGTATAATCTCCATTCGCTTTCCGTGTGACATTTTTTAAAAAAAATTTTTTCTTTTATTTTTCATCACGTTTCATCGAGTGGACATTGATATAATCTACCCCCTCAGTATTCGTGACATTTTTTTATTATTTTTTTTAAAAATTTTCGTAAAATATTGATTATCAATTAATTAAATTTAAAATTTACATAAAATAAAAATGGGTATAACTCAAAAGCACCCAAAACGCTTTCAAATTATACCCATTTTAAAATACTGTCTTCGCCCTACCCTATTGTACGCTCAATATCTCGCCCACGTGTTTTTCAATATTATGCGCCATTTTATCAAGCGGCAAATCATTGCCATCTTTACCAAACGGCTCTTCTATCTCCTCCGCAATCAATTCCAAACTGGCTAAAACATAGAAAATGAAAGTCACCACGGGTACTGCATAATATCCCAAATTAAAAACAAAACCCACAGGCAGAGTCATCACATAAAAAAAGATGAATTTTTTAATAAACATCGAATACGAATACGGAATCGGTGTATTGCGGATGCGCTCGCAAGCCCCACAGATATCCGTAAAAGACAATAATTCATTATTTAAAAAGAGCAACTGCTCGCCCGTTATTTTCCCTTCTTGAAGCATATGATGGATTTTTTCAAACATCAATTGCGCTATTTGATTCGGAATGTGCTTGGCTTCATCTATTTCTATCACGGGCTTTTTGCTCTTTTTCACTACGGGGTCAAATAGCTCTACCCGCCGCTTTTCACTCCTCAAATGGTCTTTCAATACCATTGCAAAAGAGGGAATGATGTTTTTAAAAAAAGCCCTATCTTCCTCTGAAGTGAGAATGGGAGATAATTTCAAAGCCAAATTGCGGCTATTATTGGTCAAGCTGCCCCATAGCTTTCGCCCCTCCCACCAACGATCGTAAGCGGTATTGGTTCTAAAAACTAAGAGCAGAGACAAGACGAAGCCCAATAAATTATGCATTATAGTCACATTCTTTGCGTGGCTATTTTCACTCAATTTTAAATAATCTATTTCAATGTATGCTATAATGCCCGTGTAAAAGGAAATAGCTATCATCAAAGGAAGCAGTTTCCGAAAAGTATCTACCTTCGGAAATCGGAAAATAAAGACGAACCAATCTTTTGGGTTGTAATTAATCATACAGCATCATTTTATTTTGAGTACAAATTTAAAAACTCTCACCCGCTCAGAGGCAAATTCACTTTATATTTTATCAAATACTTCAATTGTTTTAAATTTCACTCTATCTTTAGCTGATAAAGTCACGTAAGTAGGCATTTTACAACATTAAAAAAACCTTCTAAAAAATGTCACGTTTAAAAAACTGAACGATTATATAAAAGTCAAGACGATGACCGATAACCCAATTCAGAATTTCGGACTGAAATTTTCCGATTTTAATGAGATGCTCAACAGTTTGCAACAAGGCGATGAAAAGCTTTTTGAGCACGTATTTGTGAAGCATTTTAGCGATTGTAGAAGTTACCTCATGCGTGAGTGCGCTGCCCAAGCCGACGATGCCTACGATATTACCGTGGAGACCATCATAAGCTTTCGCAAACGCTTGATTGAAGGTAAAATTGAATATGGTAACCTCCGTTTTTATTTCACTAAAATGGCTAAAGACAGTTATCTGAAGCTTTTAGAGAAAAATAAACGGACGCCAGTCAGCGAATTTGTGCTCACTGAGGCGGATAGAGAGGAAGAACCCACCGAGACTTTTGATGATGACCAAATGCACGCGCTCGACAATGCTTGGAATAAACTGAATGAGGATTGTAGAAAATTACTGCGCAGCCACGTTTATGATGGTTTGCAATTGAAACAAGTGGCGCAATTACTCAATGAAAATGAAGCCAATATTCGTAAAAGAAAAGAGCGGTGTATGGATAAGCTGAAATCCTCTTTTTTTGATGTATATGAAGTTTGATTGAAAGATTTAAGATAGAAGATTTAAGATAGAAGATTTAAGATGAAAGATTTAAGATGTCGAGGCAGGTAATTTCTTATCTCTTTTATCTTAAATCTTCTATCTTACCTCTTAAATCTTACATTTTACACTTCATATACATCAAAAAAAGAGGATTTAAGCTTATCCATACACCGCTCTTTTCTTTTACGAATATTGGCTTCATTTTCATTGAGCAATTGCGCCACTTGTT
>JANMYC010000296.1:0-1819 GCA_031381715.1 Saprospiraceae bacterium | reverse complement strand
TGATTTTGGCAAAACCTTTTTTTTAGCTGCTTTAAAAGATAGAGCCATTTTCATAGAACCCACCGAAACCATAACCGACTGTCGAGACCCCAAAGACAATAAATTTCTTGAACTTGCCGTCGCTTCTGACGCACAATTTATCATAACCGGGGACGAAGATTTATTGGTTTTAAACCCTTATCGAGGCATCCCGATTTTAAAGTCCGGTGATTTTTTAGCCCTTAAATTGGCTTAAAAATACCCATTCTTCTTCCTATCCTCCATACCCGCTTCCGAAATCCTATCATCCATTCTCGTCGCGCCACGTTCCGAAATTTTAGCATCCGTGATATCTTGAATAATATCATCAATATCCAAAGCATCGCTTTCAACGGCTGCGGTACAAGTCGCATCGCCAACGGTACGGTAACGCACATTGCGAACAACTATATCATCAGTTTGGTCAAGATTTATATGCTCTGTGACGGCTATCAATTGCCCCCCCTCAGTACGGACGCAGGTACGCTCGTGCGTGAAGTAAATTTGAGGCAATTCGATTTTCTCCCGTTTGATATAGTTCCAAATATCCAATTCTGTCCAGTTTGAAATGGGAAAACAGCGCATATTTTCACCTTTTTCCAATTTGCCATTGTACACATTCCACAGTTCAGGGCGTTGTTTCTTCGGATCCCATTGACCAAATTCGTTGCGGTGACTGAAAATGCGCTCTTTGGCTCTCGCTTTTTCCTCATCACGGCGCGCACCACCAATGCAGGCATCAAACTCAAATTCTTCAATCGTATCTAAAAGGCAATACGTTTGTAAAGCATTTCTACTTGGAAATTTGCCTTTAGCATCTTCCAAACGGTGCTTTTTAATAGAATCTAAAACTTGACGTACGATGAGCCTTTCACCAATGGATTTAGCCAAATTATCCCTAAAATCTAAAACTTCTTGAAAATTATGACCTGTATCAATATGTACCAAAGGAAACGGGAATTTGCCCGGGAGAAACGCTTTCAACGCCAAATGCACCAATACAATAGAGTCTTTTCCGCCCGAAAACAACAAAGCTGGACGCTCAAATTGACCCCCAATTTCTCTAAAAATATGGATGGATTCTGCCTCCAATTGGTCTAAATAATCAAGTTTGTACTGGCTCATATCTTTGATAATTAATTGGTTTTCAATTGATTAATAACAACATTACAAAAGTTTAAAACTTTTGTAATGTTTAAGCAGGCGTTGCCGAAACATGCAATCCGCACTCTTTTTTACTTGCATCTTCCCACCACCAACGACCTGCACGGAAATCTTCGCCTTCTGCAATGGCACGCGTGCAAGGCGCACAACCGATAGAAACAAAGCCTTTATCATGCAAAGGATTATATGGGATGCCATTTTGACGCACGTAATTTTTGACTTCTTCAAAAGTCCAATCAAATAAAGGGTGAAATTTAGCGAGTTGATGGGCGGCATCCCATTCCAAGTTTGACATATCCAAGCGATTCGCCGATTGCTCAGCGCGGATGCCTGTAATCCATAATTTTTGATTTTTTAAAGCTCTATTTAAAGGCTCCACCTTACGGATGTAGCAACATTCTTTTCTATTTTCGACTGAATCATAAAAACTATTCGGTCCTTTTTCACGCACCAATTTTTCGACCCCCTCAGTATTTGGGTAAAAAACCTCAATCGTCTGCTTATATTTAGAGAGTGTACGACTCCAAGTGGAGTATGTTTCTTGAAAATTACGACCCGTATCCAGCGTAAACACTTTGATGGGTAAGTTGTTTTTAAAAATAAAATCCGTTATCACTTGGTCTTCAATCCCAAAGCT
>JANMYC010000251.1:0-2554 GCA_031381715.1 Saprospiraceae bacterium | reverse complement strand
AAATTGCTCGATACACGGTCGGTCTTGTGAAACTAAAATGAGTTCTTTTAAAGACGGAATTTGACGATAAGCAGCAAATTTTTCAACTCGGTCAAATTCTTCCGTTGATTTTGAAAGAATTTCAATGATAAAAGAAGGATTAGTTAAAATGTCTGATTTTGCATCTGAAAATTGAGGTTCTTCAGTCATCACTATCAGGTCGGGATAGAAATAATCTTTTTGAGTGCTATGGCTTAGGGTTCGCATATCCGAGCCAAAAACGATAAATTGCTCTTGGTCAAGTCCTAAAAGCAAAATTTTCATCAGATTTGAAAAAATATAATTGTGTTCGGGAGAAGCTCCAGCCATCGGTTTGAGTTGGTTGTTATAAAATTCGTTTTTACCGTCTATTTCTCGAATACTTTTCCGTTCAAAAGAAATGTATTCTTCTGCGGTCATTGTACTGGTATAAATTGCTGCATTATCCATTTTAAACTTTATTTAAGGTAAATTTAGTAGCTTTTAGTGACATTTTAAAATTTACAAAACCGAATTCATCATTTTAATATGAAAAAATTAATTCTAATTTCAATCTTGCCAATTGTATTTGGAGTTTGTAAAACACATAAAAAAGAAGAAAAGAACTATGAAAAAGTGTTTCACCTTTCAGAACATTTTTCAAAATTTAAATACAGAGAAATTAATGAATATAATGTAGATAAAGATGCACAAGAATTAAACCTCATTCAATTAGATAGTTTAAGTTGGCAGAAAATATGGCAAGATTCCCTTTCATTTTCTAAATTCGATAGGTGCTACTATTATTCGACGTTTAAAGACTCGACAATAATTTCACTTTTTCAAGAAAACGAAGAATGGAGTGCCAATCTGATTTGGCTTTTAAAATATGATAATTTCGGAAAGTTGAAATGTAAAAAATTGATTGGTATGAAAGGTAGTGATGCAGGTGATTACTGGCATCTTAAATCAAAATTAATATCTCATAATAATTGGATTGATACATTTTATACATCAAGCCAAGATTTAGATACAGACGAGTTGGAGGAAGATAGTTTAATTACTAAATTTTCTTTATCACAGAACTTTTCAATCAAAACCGATACGATTTTAAAAAAGAATTTTAGTCAAAAAAGTAATAAAATCAATTAATATCATATAAAATGACAGATACATTAGACATTCAAGAAGTGAAAACGGGTAATTATAGCCCCGATGAATTGGGTTATTATGGTGAGTTTGGCGGCGCATTCATTCCCGAAATGTTGTACCACAATGTGGAGACTTTACGTAAAAATTACCTCAAAATCATGAAGTCCAAGGATTTCCAAAAGCAACTTCAAAGCCTTTTGAAAGATTTTGTGGGTCGACCTACGCCTTTGTATTTCGCTAAAAGATTGTCTGAAAAGCATGGCGCTCAGATTTATCTCAAACGCGAAGACCTTTGCCACACGGGAGCGCACAAGGTGAATAATACCGTTGGTCAAATTTTGATAGCACAACGCCTTGGTAAAAAGCGGATTATTGCTGAAACGGGCGCGGGTCAGCACGGCGTCGCCACTGCAACCGTATGCGCATTGATGGGCATGGAATGTGTGATTTTTATGGGCGCCGTGGATATTGAGCGTCAAGCACCAAATGTAGCGCGGATGAAAATGTTGGGCGCATCTGTAGTTCCTGCTGTATCTGGCAGTCAAACGCTGAAAGATGCCACGAATGAAGCCATCAGAGAGTGGATCAATCGCCCCGAAGATACGCATTATATCATCGGCTCAGTGGTGGGTCCTCACCCTTATCCCGATATGGTAGCGCGCTTTCAATCGGTTATTTCAGAAGAAATTAAGAAGCAATTGAAGGAAAAAACGGGCAATCCAGACCCTGACTACGTCATTGCGTGTGTGGGCGGTGGCTCTAATGCAGCGGGTGCATTTTACCACTTTTTGGATACCCCCTCAGTAAAACTGGTTGCAGTGGAAGCTGCGGGCGAAGGAATTCACAGTGGAAAGTCTGCAGCAACTTCGGTTTTAGGAACAAGGGGTGTTATTCACGGCAGCCGTACGCTTTTGATGCAAACTGATGATGGTCAAATCGTTGAGCCACACTCTATTTCAGCGGGTTTGGATTACCCTGGCATTGGTCCCTTACATGCTCATTTAATTGATACTGGTCGGGCTATGGCGATTAGTATAACGGATGCCGAATCGCTTGAAGCAGCGCTTATGCTCTCTCGTACTGAGGGGATCATCCCAGCACTAGAAACAGCCCACGCTTTTGCCGCTTTAGATCATATGACTTTTAAAAAGGATGATGTGGTGGTTATTAACTTATCAGGACGTGGTGATAAGGATTTGGCGACTTATATGAAAGAGTTTGGGTTTTAAAAATCAGATAAAATGAGAGAAAAATATGCAATAATGGCTAAAAATATAGCACTTTTAATCGGAGCTACTGTTTTTGCTATCTTTATTTTTTCCTTAATCTGGCATTTAAAAAAAAGCGACGAGACTGAATTGTTAGGGTGTGGCACTAAATCACCAGTTTTATCAGAATCAGGAAA
>JANMYC010000248.1:0-8914 GCA_031381715.1 Saprospiraceae bacterium | reverse complement strand
TTGACGTTAGGTTTGAAATATAGGAAATAATAAAAACAGGGTTAAAATGCTACATTTTAACCCTGTTTTATATAATTCAATAACCTTCATCGAAATCCTTCCTTGCTTTCGGTTTTTCAAAACGCTTTTGATTATAGCCTTGAGATTGTCCACGAGGAACGGAAAGGGAATTCCATGAAGACGTTTTTAAGGCTTTGGCTAAAAAAACGATTTGCCCGACGTGATAGGGATAATGTGCCAATTGCCGATTTATGGCTTCTAAAACTGTTAAACCTTCATTTCGGATATAGACAATTTTATCCAAATCATCGTCCGTCAAATTTTCCAAAGCGTTAAAAAGGCATTGCCAGCCTTTTTCCCACATTTCCATAATTTCAGCTTTGGAATCCACTTCTCCCTCAAATTCATTGTCTCTGTTCCGCCATTCTTTTTCACCGTCGGAGGTTAAAAAATCCGTCCACCGAGAGCGCATATTGCCTGATAAATGCTTGATAATCAAGGCAATAGAATTAGAATCTTCATTGAGTTGTACGTTCAATTGGTCGTCTTCTAATTGAGCAATGGCTTTTTCACCTAAGCTTTTATAATATTGAAAATTCCAGATGGCGTTTGAAATAAAACTTTTCATTGAATCAGATACTTAAATTGTGTCGCGTATTTTTCAGAATTTAAATGCACAATATACATGCCTTTAGCTAAATCTCCTTTTTGAATTTTTGTGATATTGCTATCTTTCAAATTTTGAGTTCTTACGACTTGACCATTCATGCTCGTGATTGTAAGCAATACATTTGAACCAAAGTCACGGCTCACTTCCAGATACCCCTCAGTATAAACGGGATTGGGATAAACTTTTACAAAAGATTGGAAATCAACTATCTGTGTAGATATGAGTGATTGGATATTAAAACTCATATCCCGAACAGTTGCATCTATTTTGACGCCATTTCTGTAAGATATTATTTCAATAGCAATGGTGTAAAGTCCCGCTTTTTGAGGATTTTTCCAGATGAAAAGACCCGTTTTTTCAGAAAAAGAAATGGCATTGCTATCGCTTGGAGCGACTTTATCTGGAAGGTCGTACTTATTTATTGAGGTATTCAAACTGGCAAAAGGCGTTATCAAACGATAAGCGACACTGTCACCATCAGCATCAACAGCATCGGGTTTATATTCAAATATTCGCCCTACGTAACCACCATCCATAGGCGGAACATTGAGCGAAGGCGTTGTATTATATTTTTGTTGGGCTGTCTGTCCAACCAGCGTTATAGTCGTTTGGATATGAAAAGCTATTGCATCTGACATTGGGAAATTCACGTTCAGAATCCCCCCGTTTCTATTGGGGTCAGTCATGGATACAGTGTAAGTACCGCCTACGTCATAAGTGTGTTCTTGGGTATAAAAGTTTTTCTTAAAATTGGTATCATCAAAAGGCACTTCTTGGCTTCTTTGAACCACATCCTTCTTTTGGTCGCCCCAATTCATCGTCAATTGATTCCTATCGGAGGGATTGCTTGCTTTTAAAGTGTAAGTTATGATGGTTGCTCTCACTGTTCGAGCACTTATTTGCTCTACTTTTATTTCCCCCGCATAATTGTGGGTCGCAGAAAGTTGAGTGGATAAAAAGCAGATAATGAGTAAAAATAAGTATTTCATCTTGTAAATTTTATGTGGTTAATTAATCGGGTTAATAGACACATAAAGTTATTCTTTAATCTAGTGAGATGCAAAACTTTAACACATCAAGGCAGCTCCTTTAACACCGTTTTTAAACTATCAACCCAATGTGGGATTTCAATGCCAAAAGCCTCTTTTATTTTATTTTTATTTAAAACACTGAATGGCGGACGCTGCGCAGGTGTCGGATATTGCGAAGATTCAATCGGATTTACTTGACACTCGATGCCTCGTATTTCAAAAATAGCTTTTGTGAAATCGTACCAACTGGTCACGCCTTCATTGCTATAATGATAGACCCCCCTCAGTATTTGAGGGTCAGATTCCTTATTTTCTATCTTTTTAATGATATTTAAAATCGTTTTTGCCAAATCACGAGCATTAGTAGGCGTACCAATTTGGTCAAAAACGACATTCAATGAAGGGCGTTCTTTACCGAGGCGCAACATGGTTTTCGCAAAATTATGTCCATATACACCATATACCCACGAGGTGCGAATGACCAAGGCTTTTTCACAAAATTTCAAAGTAGCCACATCGCCTCGCAGCTTCGTTTTAGCGTAAACTCCTTTCGGGCTTACCCTATCCCCTTCTTTAAAAGGCGTATTTTGGGTATTGTGATAGACATAATCCGTTGAAATATGAATCATGGTCGCACCATGCGCTTGAGCAGCTTTGGCAAGGTTGCGTGCACCATTTACATTGATGCGGGTAGCTAATTTCACGTCCGTTTCAGCTTTATCCACCGCCGTATAAGCCGCGCAGTTGATAACATACTGAGGGGTGTTCTTAGCGAAGAAGTTCATCACAGCTTTGGGCTTAGTGATGTCCAAATCCGCCACATCGGTATAAATAAATCTGAAATTAGGGTGAGTAAAAGCCAAAAAGCGAAATTCATTGCCTAATTGCCCTTGTGCGCCCGTGATGAGGATTGTCGGTTTTTCCATTTTAATGTGGTTACTTATATGAGTTGCTATTTTGAAGTCGCTAACGCTCCGCTTAGCCGCAGATTTTACTGATATTTACTGATTTACACTGATTTTTAAATGAAAATTAGGAAATCAGTGTAAATCAGTGTAAATCAGTAAATATCAGTAAAATCTGTGGCTAAATATCGCGCAAGCGATTATATATTAAATAGCTTCTTTTTTTTAATAAAATTTCAAATGATTGCCAAAAGTAGGGTTGACTTTATCTTTTTCGGATAAAATGGCTTGAGAAAGGTCAAATTGCCAATCAATATTCAAAGCTGGGTCGTTGAATAAAACGCCACCTTCGCTCTCTTTTGAATAAAAATTATCGCATTTATAAAAGAATTCTGCCGTTTCGCTCAACACCAAAAAGCCGTGTGCGAATCCTCTGGGGATGTACAACTGCTTTTTGTTTTCAGCACTTAAAAGAATGGACATGGATTGACCATAAGTGGGCGAGCCTTCGCGAATATCTACTACTACATCTATGACTTCTCCTTCAATGCAGCGCACCAATTTCGCTTGGGCATAAGCTCCACGCTGATAATGTAGACCCCTCAGTACACCGCGCGTAGAGCGGCTTTGATTGTCTTGTACAAAAATAGAGTTGATACCCGCTTTGCGAAAAACATCGTAATTGTAACTCTCAAAAAAGTAACCTCTATCATCACCCCATATTTTGGGTTCAAATATGATTAAGCCTTCGATTTCTGTTTCTGTGAACATACCTTAATAGTTGTTGGTTTTTATATAGTGCTTAGTGCTTGGTTGTTAGTGCTTGGTAAAAACTACCAAGTATTAACAGCCATGCACTAAGCACTAAAATTATTTTTCTCTAAAGATAAGAGCAATAGGCACGCCAACTAAATTAAAGTGTTTACGCAAATCATTTTCCAAATACCTTTTATAGTTATCTGGTACATGTTTAGGGTGATTACAGAACATCACAAAACCGGGGTAATGCAATGGCAACTGAGTCATGTATTTTATTTTAATCAAATGCCCTCTATGCGCTGGCGGCGTATTTTTTGCAATGGCCTCTTCAAGCCATTCATTTAATACGGAAGTTTTGATTTTCTGTTTTCTATGTTCTGCAACTTCTATCGCTACTTCAACTGCTTTTAAAATACGTTGCTTTTCAGTTGCGGAAATAAATATGATGGGTAAATCATCGAAAGGAGCCACTCTGCGCTTGATTTCTGCCTCAAAATCACGGGCGGTATTGGTTTCTTTTTCAACTAAATCCCATTTATTGACCAATATAATGATGCCTTTATGACGTTCTTTGGCTAATTTGAAAATAGCCATGTCTTGCGCTTCTATGCCGGTTTGGGCGTCTATCATCAAAATAGCCACATCGCATTGCTCAATGGCTTGAATAGCCCGCATGACGGAATAAAACTCCAAATTTTCATGCACTTTCGCCTTTTTACGAATACCCGCAGTGTCAACTATGATAAATTCTTTACCAAATTTATTATAATGAGTATGAATCGGGTCGCGCGTCGTTCCTGCTATATCCGTTACGATATTGCGGTCTTCATCCAAAAGCGAATTGACAAAAGAAGATTTTCCTACGTTTGGCTGCCCTACAATGGCAATTTTAGGCAAATCGGTTTCAAGAGGGACATATTCCTCTACTTGCTCGACTACAGCATCCAAAAGTTCTCCCGAACCTGAACCTGACATAGCAGAAATGAAAAAGACATTTTCAAAGCCCATGCTCCAAAACTCATTGGCTTCTAACATTCTCTGACCATTATCCACCTTATTGACCACTAAAAAGATAGGCTTTTTAGAGCGGCGAAGTAGATTGGCTACTTCCTCATCCAAGTCGGTAATGCCTGTAGTGGTGTCCACCATGAATAAAATCACTGACGCTTCTTGAATAGCCAATTTCACTTGGGAGCGAATTGCCGCTTCAAAGATATCTTCAGAGCCTTGCACGAAGCCGCCGGTGTCAACCACAATGAACTTTTTACCGTTCCAGTCGGTCATGCCATATTTTCTATCGCGTGTGACGCCAGATTCGTTGTCCACGATGGCTTCTCTTTCACCTACCAAACGATTATAAAATGTAGATTTACCCACGTTGGGGCGACCTACTATTGCTACAATATTTCCCATTTTATTAATTCAAAAATATAAAAAAGATGTACACAGAGATTCAATGAATACTCCATGAATTTTAAAAACGGCGCAAAAGTACGGATTTTTTCCTAAAAGTGGTGAGATACTGAGGGGTATATATCAGAATGGCGGAAATTAATTTAAAATAAAAAAACCGTCTCGGACGTGAGACGGTTCCAAAACAACAAATTATAATCACATGAACTTTCAAAACCAAGTCAATTGGAGGAGTAAACCTCTCTAAAAAACAGGTCAAAGGTATTTAGCTTTTTATTAAAATGCAAATAATTAAGGCAACCTTAGATAGAATTATAATGCTCTTATTCACATAAAAAAATACACTTTTCATAAGATACTCAAAATCAATTATTTATGCCCACTTAAATAGATAATCCAGATTATAAAACAATATAATTGGATATATTTGTCATATTTTTGTGACATTTACAAAATGAATGTTTAAACAATCATCAAGTTATTTTAGAGCTTTTATTGGTATTTATTCAAATGATTTATATTTTAGAGCAACTTAATTCTACTTTGGCACTCTAAGATTTTTTTGCTAAACCCGTGTCACCGCTCTAAGCGGTGGCACGGATTTACACTAAATTTTGACTTAAAATCCGTGCCACCGCTTAAAGCGATGACACGGGTTTGGTAGAGTGCCAAAGTAGAATTAAATATACCTGTATTTTGAATACCGTAAATTATTACCTTGCATTAAAATTTCAATAAAAACTTAAAAACAAATTGCGAATATTTTACCTAATAAACCACTTTATAAATTATGTCTTACAGAAGTATTTATGTAGCCGCTACATCACAGCATGTGGGTAAAACCACTTCAACACTCGGATTGGTATCCGCTTTTAGAAATAAAGGCATCAATATTGGCTATTGCAAGCCCGTGGGTCAAAAGTATGTCATGCACAATCAGATGCAGGTGGATAAAGATGTGGTTCTCTTTGCGGATTTATTGGGTTTTGAGCCCAATCCTGCCATTCATAGCCCCGTGATATTGGGACCTGGAGCCACTACGGATTATCTTGACCATCCTGAAAATTATCATTATGCCTCTAATATTCAACACGCCACCAAAATACTGAGGGGTCAACACGACCTTATACTTTTTGAAGGAACTGGTCATCCCGGGGTGGGTGCTGTCGTCGAAATGTCCAATGGAGATGTGGCTCAATTGACGGATTCGGGTGTTATCATGGTTGCAGAGGGTGGTATTGGCAGCACAATTGACCAATTGAGCATGTGTATGGAAAAGTTTTATGCTCGAAACGTTCCCGTTATTGGCGTTATTTTAAATAAAGTTATGGAGGATAAACGGGAAAAAGTAGAGTATTACGTCTCAAAATGGTTGGACAAATTAGATATCCCTCTATTAGGTACCATGCCTTTCGATAAAATGATGGGGTTTCCGCTACTCCACTCCGTGATGGAAAGCGTGAAAGGCAATACCATTTACAATGCCGATAAACTCTATAATATGGTCGAAGGATTCATCGCGGGTTCTTTGATTTCAGCCGATGAATTGGAAGGGAAAAGTGAAAATCTTCTACTCGTGGTGGGTGTTACGCGCTTGGATTTAGCGATTGAGGATATTAAAAAAGTCATGGAAGATTTAGGTTGGGAGAATCCACCTTTTTCAGGAATAGTAGCAACGGGTTATGGCGCATTGAGCCAAAGTACGATAGAATTTGTGCAAAAGTACCGCATTCCGTTGATACATACTATGCTTGAAACTTACGGAGCAGTCGTAAAAATTGCCCGAATAGAAGTAAAAATCAATCAGCAAACGCCTTGGAAAGTGAAACGGGCAATTGAAATGATTGAAAATAATGTCAATCTGGATTTAATTCTTGAAAAATCTAAAATTTAATTAAAATGCAACAATACACCATTTTCGCATTGGATCATACTGATGAAGATGCCATCAATCGTCGTTTAGCCGTTCGTCCAACCCATTTACAGGGCGCATCAGCCCTCAAAAAAGCGGGCAATTTAGTCACGGGCGGCGCCCTACTGGATGAAGCAGGTAAAATGATTGGCTCAAATATGATAGTACAATTCGAGACCGAGGAGGAATTTCAAGCTTATTTAAAAGTCGAACCTTACATAACGGGTAAAGTTTGGGATAAAATTTCTATTTACCCTTTCAGAGTCGCTACCGTTGAATGATAAAACAGGTTTTTTATTGGCTATTCTTATATTTCAAACGCAAAGCTGAGGCAACTATTAAAACGAGCAGGCACAATTCCGATAATAGTTTTTCAGCATCAATAAAATCAACTGGTCTATCTTTTAAGAGTGGGTCCATCACTATGCCATGAATTAAAAACAGAGGTGTCACAGCTAAAGAAATGAAGTGAATATTTTTCCATAGCCTAAAACCCAAGCGTTTTTTGACGGCTTTTTGAGTCGTTATTACCACTATCAGAATCGCATACATTGAAATAACACCTAAAGCAACAAATAAAGCTTGATGCGGTGCGCCCCAAGGCAAAAGGATATTTGATAGCTCAAATTTTGTACTTTTATCCAATAGTAGTAAGAGTGGATGGGCTAATATAAGCGTCAAAGCGACATAAGCAGTCCAATTGTGCAAATCGTAAATGTCCCATTTTTTAATAAAATCAGGCAGTTTTTGCCAATAAATACTTCTTTGATAGTTCGTACTTATCATCATTCCCATCAAAGCATTGGCTGTCAAAACACAAGCCGCGATAAGCCCTAAAGCCGAAGAAATATCCAAAACACTCAATTCCATATTACAATTTTTAAAAATACAACTTAAAAACGGGGAATAAATCTTAAATTTGTTTCACAAAGTAAAGTAGAACTTCCAATAAATTGAAGTTTTCAGCCAAACCGACACAAAATTTCGATAATTAGCAACCACCCATAAATGAATTTTGACCAAATAATAACCGTCACTTTTACCCTTTTTGCCATCATTGATATGCTGGGCAATATTCCTATTCTCATCTCACTGAAAGAAAAAATTGGTGAAATAGAAGCAGGCAAAGCCACAATTGTAGCGGGCTGTTTGATGTTCGGTTTTATGTTCGTTGGCGAGCGTTTTTTAGGCGTATTGGGCGTAGATTTGAAATCATTTGCCCTGGCTGGTTCCATCCTCATCTTCATTATGGGCTTAGAAATGACGCTCGGCATTGACATTTTTCAATCCGATGATGAAATCAAAACGGGCAGTATCGTCCCCGTTGCTTTTCCACTTTTAGCGGGTTCGGGTACATTGACGACCATTATGTCATTGAAAACCCAATATGATAATTGGACACTTTTTATGGGTATTTCACTTAATTTAATAATCATTTACATTGCTATTCGTTTGCTCAATCCCATTGAAAAACTGCTGGGTAGAGGTGGGTTATTGGTGGTGCGTAAATTTATGGGCGTGATACTTTTAGCCATCGCCGTTAAAATTTTTAAAGCAAATCTGTCGTTTTAATAAAAAATTATAAAATACTGAGGGGGTGATTCAAACTCAACCAAACTTGGCATTAGATTTTCGATAGAGATAAATTAGAATGTAATTTCCAATTTTTTACCATAAAACTAAAGAAAATGACCCATATCCGATTGGCTATCCTCCTCTCTTTTTGCGTGCTTTTCAATGATGCACACGCCCAAAAGTCAATAAATCTTAAAAAAGTTATTGAATTGCAAATGCCCGAAGGCGATGGTAAAAACGGCGCAAGTGTAGCGTGGCATCCGCAACAAAAAAAATATTATGCCTCATTCGCGGGCAACGCCACTTATCCACTTACTGTATTTTCAGAGAATGGCAAACGTCTTTCAGCTGATGACTTAGCCGCAGGTTTTGATGTAAGAGGCTTGTGGTACGACCCAACCCAAAAAGCAATTTGTGGCAATGCTTACGCCGAAAATGGTTGGTTTATGCTCGTGCTCGACGATAAAGGCATCCCTCAGTCGGCTGAAAATATTGTTGCTGAAATGATGCAGCCCGAAGAAAATTCAGTTGGATTAATGGAGCTAACCGATGAAGCAGTTTGTTTTTTACAAGGTCAGGAGCTTAAAATATACAAGAGTAAAGACCCTAATATCAAAGAAAGCTACCGAATTTACGCGGGTAAAAAAGT
>JANMYC010000232.1:0-2941 GCA_031381715.1 Saprospiraceae bacterium | reverse complement strand
TGTTCGTTCCGAGAATCGGAATGAACACATATCCATAAGCTTTTAATGAGTGCCTGTATTTTAATGTTTAAAAATTATACCGTTCTTTGGGGAGAAATGGGAAGACTTCAAAGAACGGGGTTAGCGGCTATTAAACTAAATTCTTAATTTAAATGAGACCATTTTTATTTTCTATTTTTTTTATAACTTTTTTAAATAGTTGTACAGAGAGTTCAACGAAATCAAATTCTGAAACTTCAGAAACTAAGATAGCTACTCCTCTTATTAATTATACAGTGACAAATTATTTTGCTCATGATACTTCATTATTTACAGAAGGATTTTTATTCTATAATGGCTCTCTATTTGAAAGTACAGGTTCGCCACCAGAATTACCACATACAAAGTCTTTAATTGGTATATCTAACTTAGCTACTGGGAAATTTAGCCCTAAAATAGAAATTGATAAAAACACATATTTTGGAGAAGGAATAGTTTTTTTAGGCAATAAATTATATCAATTAACTTACAAAAATCAAATTGGTTTTATTTATAACGCAAAATCTTTCAAAAAAATCGGACAATTTAAATATTCAAATAGTGAAGGATGGGGTTTAACAACAGACGGAATTAATTTAATAATGAGTGATGGGACTAATTACCTTACGTACTTAGACGCAGAAAAATTAGTTCCTATAAAAAAACTACAAATAACAGATAATGGATACTTTGTTGGTAGATTGAACGAACTTGAATTTATAAAAGGTTATATCTATGCAAATATTTGGTCAAGTAATATTATTGTAAAAATTGACCCGACAAGTGGAAATGTTGTTGGGAAAATTGATTTGAGTTCATTGGCAATTGAAGCAAAAAATATTAAACCCAATGCAGATGTCCTAAATGGTATAGCCTATAATTCAATTGAAGATAAAATATATGTTACTGGAAAATTATGGACTAATATTTATCAAATTCAGTTTGCTCATTAACTTAGAATAACAAAAAGGGCTTTCTCAACTCCATAAACATCTTATGCTTTAAACTAAAAAGCCACAAATCTTATACAGTTTGTGGCTTTTTAATAAAAAATATAATATCCTACCAAAAAGGCGAATTATAGATAATTTGCTCCACAAAATCATTATAAATGCTGGGTTTTAGTAATATGGTGAACATCATACCATATATGGCTCCTGCAAAGTGTGCATCATGTCCGATATTATCATTGGAGTTTTTACTTGCCCATTGCTCATATATTAAATAAGCAACCCCGCCTAAAATAGCCCTAAAAGGGATAATACCATAAAGGCTCATACTCGCCCACGGATAGAATAAAATAAAGGTGAAAACTATGGCAGAAACCGCACCCGAAGCACCTATTGCAGAGTAATGCGGATTATCCTTGTGCTTTCTGAAAGTTGGCAAATCGGAGAAAACGATTGCTGAGAAATACATCAAAACAAAAAGAAACATACCTAAAGTATCTCCAAATAAGGATTGATAAATCTTCTCCACTACTCCACCAAATTGCCATAAAACGAACATATTTATAAATAAATGCACATAATCAGCATGTATCAAACCCGAAGTCAACCATCTGTAATATTCCTTATTCCGGTGTTCAGTATAGGGATGATGTTTGAGCTTTTCAAAAATATCGGCTCTACTAAACGCTTGAATAGAGACAATTGCGGTGAAAATGATGATAATGAGTGTAACTGACATACTTGTTTGATTTGATTATTTTTCGTAATTACTCGACTGCGGACTCGCTACGCTCCACTTAGCCACTGATTTTACTGATTAAGACTGATTTTACACTGATTTAAAAGTAAAATATCAAAATTATTTTAAAAATCAGTGTAAAATCAGTCTTAATCAGTAAAATCAGTGGCTAAACGGAGCAAAGCGACTATCGACTAAGTAACTACTCTTTTCTATGTTCGAAAAGTGCACCAACGGACAAATCTATTCAATAATTAAATCTTTTTCTGTTTTTATACCATTTTTCTCAATTTCAATGGTGTATTTTCCTTTTTGAAGATAGAGTTTTCCATCGTCTGCTTTCTTTAATTCTATCTTTTTAGCCTCTTTATCCGTCATGTTTTCGTTTAGCCATGCTTGATACTGAGGGGTTACACTTTCAGAATGTAAAAGGTCGTATTTGATATAATTGATTCCTTTAGTGACATCGGCGGAGAACTCTTTCAAGGTAATATCCTTAGCTTTTACCTTAATTTTCACATTACCTTCCGTTTTAACGTAAATTGGAAATGATGTATTTGTTTCAGTTGGTTCAGTCAAATTATCCCCCATTCTGCCCCAACCATAGTTTCGCATTTTTTTAATATCAAAAGCGATTAACTCTTTGTTTAGACTTTCAGTTGTCAATTGTTGTAATTGAGAAACATCGGCTATGTACAACGAGCGACCGTGCGTTCCCACCACCAATTCTTTATCGCGTGGATGAACAACCACGTCATGTACCGCCACATTCGGCATATTATTGTCCATCGCCATAAACGTTTTACCTTTATCAAGGGAGACGTATAAGGCGTTATCGGTACCAACATATAAAATATTGGCATTTTTAGGGTCTTCTTTAACCACATTTATGGGTTCAGTGGGTAAATCAGTGCCTATTTTCTCCCAAGTATCGCCGTAATTTTTTGACACGTAGAGATAGGCATTAAAATCATCCCAACGGTAGCCATTTAATGAGGCATATACCGTTGCTTTATCCGTTGCACTCGCTTGCACGCGAGAAACCCAAAGATTTCGGGGTAAACCATCCGTAATTTTCTTCCAAGTTGCTCCACCATCTTTAGTCAAATGTATCAAACCATCATCCGTTCCGACGTAAATCATCCCAAATTTTAGAGGTGATTCATGGATAGCAGTCAAAGGTCCGAAAGGCACATTTCCAGCTTTTTTACCCAAAGTCAAATCCTCGCTAATG
>JANMYC010000389.1:0-2907 GCA_031381715.1 Saprospiraceae bacterium | reverse complement strand
GCAAAATTAAAAAATATAATGAGTAGATAAGGATGATATTCGTCAATTCCTCTTTATTTAAAATGATACTATTTTAAATCTAAAATAAAATATTGGGCAATTAATTGTTTTAAAATAATTTGTTTTATTATTGCGCCAAATTTTTATTAAAATATGAAACTCAAACAAAACAGATTTTCTCTACTTGCCTTCTCCGTAATCATCTCCTTTATTTTTAATGGATGTATTATTTTCAGTTTCCCGATTCCCAATTTGCCCTCTCCCGAAGTACCCCATCAAGGCAATAAACCCGTTGGTTTTTCTGACCCCGATAAATTAGAAATCGTCTTTGAAAAAGAGGCTTCCGAAGCCTATCTCAACGATTTTTTAGGAACAGTGAGGGCACAAGCGAAGACTACTCCATCGGAAAAAGCTTCAAAATACTATGAATCCGTCGGCAATGTTTTAAAAACATTACCGACTGACTCGTACATGCGCCGCATAGGCGTAGGGAATTCGAGCCCTCGCACAGAGGATGAAGATTACAACGTTTTTATTAAAAAAGCCTATATTTTCTATATTTCAAAAGAAGATGACTCTGATTTGCATCTCATAATTGGAGATATTGTCGATGGTGAAAAAACCAATTTGATGACTGCCGAGGTTTCGGGATTGCCTGCCGATAAAAGCTCAAAAGCCTATTTTTTATTAGAACGCACTCGCCGACAATTGTACGAACAATATCCCGATTTTTTTACGGGCAATAAAAAGACATTTCGCCCACGCACTCAATTTCCAGAAATAGCCATTAGAGGCTCTTTATATTTCGATAATCACCATTCAGCGGGTCAAATAGGCACGGGTTCATCCAAACCGGAGACCGTTTGGGAAATACATCCCGTGACTTATTTAGAGTTTAAGTGATTTTAAATGCCGAATAAGCACTTATTCTGCATTTAAAACCCAAGCACTTGTCAAAAAAACATAAATATTTAAATCAGCGGCGTATCTTTGCGCCGCTTTTTATGGAAATGAACTTAATCATAGATATTGGTAATACCAGAGTTAAAATTGCTTTTTTTAATAAAAATGACTTAGTCGAGAAAGCGATTTTAGAAACTCTATCGTTAGATGATTTGTCTGGACTATTGAAGGGGCAAAACATTGACGCTGTGATTGTGTCCGTTTCGGGAAAAGATACTGAGGGGATGGATAAATGGCTGGCTGAAAGATATTATTTCATCAAACTCCATCACCAAACACCGATTCCTATTAAAAACCTATATAGCACTCCTGAAACACTCGGTAAAGACCGATTGGCAGCGGTGATAGCTGCACAATATTTATTTCCCCATAAAAATTGCTTGGCTATTGATTCAGGAACATGCATCACCTATAATTTCATCAACGATAGAGCTGAATTTATCGGCGGTAATATCGCACCTGGATTGAATATGAGACTGAAAGCAATGCATCATTTTACCGCAAAATTGCCTCTGGTAGAGCGAAATACTGAGGGGGTAGCCACATCGAACTTGGTTGCACAGTCCACTCAGCAAGCTATGCTCAATGGGGCTCAAATGGGATTATTAGCCGAAGTGGAAGGTTTTACAAGCCGTTTCCTAAAAGAATTTGGCGATATTCAGGTAATTTTGACGGGAGGCGACGGCGAATTTTTGTATAAAAATGTATCAATTGAAAAAATATATTATGAACCCAATCTCGTATTGATTGGATTAAATCAGATTTTGAATTTTAATAAAAAATGAATTTAAAGAAAATAATAGTTCTGGCTTTATTCGTCGCACAAGGTTTGAGTGCTTTTTCTCAAATTGTTGACGATGATTATAAGGATAATCAACCTAAGGAAAACTCTCCTTTTTCACGTTTCGGACTTGGAAATGTGACCCCTCAGTATTTGATAGGAAATGGTTCAATGGGCGGATTGACAGCAGCTTACCGCGACCCTTTTGCTTATAATCCTCAAAATCCAGCGTCACTCTCTTCGCTGCGTGCTTCTGCATTTGAAATTGGCATTTACGCAAAATCTAACACGATCAAAGAAGCTTCAAACACATCTCAAAGCTGGTCGGGCAATATTAACCATGTGGCACTTGCTTTCCCAACTTACAGCGTTATTAATGAAGTGCTGGATCGCAAACCGCGCCAAGTGCGTTGGGGTATGGGTTTTGCGCTTACACCTTTTAATACAGTAGGTTACAATATCGCGACTTCAAGTAAAGCACCTAATACGGATACAGTATCGGTGACGAATTTCTATATTGGCAGTGGTGGTTCATATCGTTTCATGTGGGGCAATGGGGTATCTTATAAAGGACTATCAGCGGGTGTGAATTTGGGTTATATTTTTGGTAAAATGAATTATACACGCCAAACAGTCTTGGGTTCGAACCTCATTTTACCGTATGCCAATAATTTTTCGGAAAATTATAATATCACGGGTTTGACTTGGAATGCGGGGCTTCAATACGATATTACACTCGACCCAGTGAGCAAATATGGTGAAAAAGGCGGTAAAAAGCATATCGTTATTGGTGCTTATGGCAATCCATCCACAAGTTTTAGCACGAATAAAAATATTACATATAAAAGAACTGTAGTTGGTTACGATTCTGTTACCGTTGATGGGCAATATGATATTGCAGGAAAAGGTAAATTGCCTTCGGAATTCACCTTTGGTGTTGCTTATGAGCACAGCATGAAATTAAAAATTGGGGCAGAATACAGCAGTTCTAAATGGAGTCAATATAAAAATGACGCGCGTGCTGAAACGCTTAAGGATGCTTCACAATTGGCTATCGGAGCTGAGTTTATCTTAAGTAACAGTAAATTGAGCAATGAAGAGGAGAAAATCCGTTGGCGCGTAGGCTATCGTACGGGTAAAGACCCCCGCAGTTTGCTAAAAGA
>JANMYC010000214.1:0-1618 GCA_031381715.1 Saprospiraceae bacterium | reverse complement strand
CCTTCGGGTATATCAGCAGCTTTGACATTGCTGATTTTTACTTTCATCATAAGTCTATTCTTTTTGACTTTTGTACCTTTGATAGTGGAGCAAGCCAATAATTTATCCCAAATCAACTATCAAGAAATGGCGCGGGCAATGGAAAAACCCTTGAGCGATTTGACTGATAATGGGCGTAAATTTGGTTTTATTAAAAAGAAAGAAACTGCTTTGACGGTTATTGAAAATGAGCTCATTACGCGCATAAAACCCGAAAATATCAATGCGCTTTTTCAATCCATTGTTTCTACGGCGGGGGATTTCTTTGTGGGAACGTTTGCTGTTCTCTTTATTTCCTTCTTTTTTATGAAAGAACAGACGATGTTCAGAGATTTTTTAATTTCAATAGTTCCTAAAACGAAAGAAGGTAATATGCGCGAAGCCATTCGCGATACCACCACACTTTTGACCCGTTATTTTTCGGGTATTTTACTTCAAATGCTCTTTGTGGTCGTCTTTTTATCGTTTTCACTCTTGATTTTGGGGATTCCGAATGCTTTTTTGATAGCTGTATTTGCGGCTTTAATCAATATAGTGCCGTACTTGGGTCCTTGGCTGGGGTGTATATTTGCGGTTTCGGTGACCATTACCTCTAATTTTCAACTGGATTTTTATAGCCAAACGGTGCCTTTGATTGTCAAGATAGGCTTTATTTTTGGTTTTATGCAAATACTGAATGATTGGATTGTGCAACCCATGATTTTTTCAAATCGAGTATTGGCGCATCCGCTCGAAATATTTTTAGTGACGCTCATCGGGGCTGAGGTAGGCGGTATTGGAGGGATGATTTTAGCAATTCCTACATATACCGTCTTGCGTGTAGTAGCCCGCGAATTTTTCAATCAATTCCGTTTTGTGCAAAAAATTACGAGTGGATTGACGGATAGTGATGTGGTTTGAAAATGCTGAATGAATTTCAGATTCCAAATTCTGTATACCTCAGTATAAAAACGTTTTTACCTGTTTCGGGTTCTGAAATCTGAAATTTGGAACCTGCCTACCGGCAGGCAGGTCTGAAATTTGGAATCCCTAAAGACTCGAATAATACTTCAAACTTTCCTTGATATAATGAGGGGTCGCCGTGCAATTAACCTCAACCTCGCCCGCTTGACGCAATAAGCTGAAATTAATTTCATCCCGTTCGTTCTTTTTATCTTGTTTCATGAGCGATACAAGGTAGTCAGCGTCGAACTGCTCAATATCATATTTTCCGTAGTGTTTTACGATAAAATCTGAAATCGCCTTTAAATCCGAATCGGGCATACCCCTCAGTATTTTACTTAAAAAAGCTTCGCAAATCATACCAATGGCAATGGCTTCCCCGTGAGTCAAAGGATTTTCAGTTTCCAACGCCGCACTTTCTATGGCGTGACCAATGGTGTGACCATAATTCAAAGCCTTCCGAATGCCTTTTTCAAAAGGGTCAATTTCTACGATACGCTGTTTTATTTTTAAAGAGGGAACGAGATATTCTGCCCAATCCACTTTGTATAAATCATTGATAGCCAGTATTTTATGCCATTGTTCATCATTGGCAATTAAGGAGTGTTTAATGATTTCACCAAAGCCGCTCAATATC
>JANMYC010000173.1:0-1532 GCA_031381715.1 Saprospiraceae bacterium | reverse complement strand
TGAAGCTGCCCAAGCACCCACAGGCGCAGTACCTACGGGGATTGTGGTTTTGACGGTTTTGGTGGCGGGGTCAATGACAGTGACGGTTGCATCGCCCGTATTGGCAACAAAAACGAGGCTGCCATCGGCTGAAAAAGTGACTTCCGAAGGCTGTTTGCCTACTTTTATGGTCTTTGTTTGTGTGAAATCGGTTGTGCTAAATACGAGGACTTCACCCGCATCTGCACCTTGCCCCACCCAAAGTTCTTTACCGTCGGGCGAAAAAATACCATTGTGTGGCAAGGCTGTGGTGTTCAATATTTTGTGTTCATTGCCCGTTTTTGTCTCCAGCACAATAACCTTGAAGCCCTTTGTGATTGAGTTACCATGCGAAGCATGCCCTCCACTAATATCTTGTGAAATGATACCGATTGCCATGAGCGATTTGTCTTTATTGAAATAAATATGATGCGGAAAAGTCGCACCGTTGAGACCAATCGTTTCGGTTACTTTATTGGTAGCTAAATCTACAATTTGCACAGTATTGTCGCCTCCATTAACTACAAAAGCGGCGGCGTAATTAATGTTTAAATTGGGCTTGATGGTGGTCTTTTTGCAAGCACTGTTCATCATTAATGTTGCAAAGGATAAGATTAGCAAAAATTTTACGCTGATACGCATTTTTATATTGATTAATAATGTGATAAAATAAGAAGGCGTTTAGAAATAATCTGCCTTTGTAGGCAGACAGGTCGATAATTTCTGTCGGACTAAAAATTGTAGGAAATACGGAGCAAAGCGGAGAATTTCCTACAATTTTGAGAGCCGACTTAAAAAAGAAATTGTCGGTTATTTTAGCTCTACTACTTACTTCTACTTACTATAAAAAAAGTGTTTTAAAACAGTAAATCATTGAATTTCAAAATTCATCATCATACCATCATCCTCATGTTCGAGGTTATGGCAATGCATCAAAAATAACCCTTTTTCATTCGGAAAGCGCATGATAAGCTTAACTTTTTCACCTTTTTTAAGTAAAATAGTATCTTTCCACCCGCGTTCATAAGGCTCAATTGTACCCCCTGCTTTTTCTAATACTTGAAACTGAACGCCATGCAAATGCATAGGATGTGGCTCGTCTCCGAGTGAATTGTCAATTTGCCAGATTTCAGTTTCGCCAGCTACAACCGTTTCATCAATACGATTCATATCATAAGCTTTACCATTGATTGTGTGCATGCCCGAGTGCATACTTCCACCGCTTGACATGTGTGTAGCAGGTAAAACAAAATTGCGTATCCGTTTTGAAGCGCTGCTACTGAGGGGGGGAATCGTTGACAGATTTTGCGGAATACTCCAAGTTTCATTCTCTTGAGTCGTTACTTTCAATTTCATGATTTTGAAAGTATTTGTTCCGCGATTGGAAATGGTATTTGCATTGCTTTGTAAAAAAACTTCTGAACCAGCAGCCATCTTACTAAAATCAATCAAAATATCCAAGCGTTCTCCCGGCGAAATAAGCGCGTGAGTGAGTGCAATCGGTTTTTCCAACA
>JANMYC010000171.1:0-5558 GCA_031381715.1 Saprospiraceae bacterium | reverse complement strand
GTTTTAACCCATTGTTTTGAGTGAAACAACGGGTCAAAACCCGTTGGGATATCTAAAAACTAAGATTTCCGAAGTTATCAGTATTTGTGGTTTTCACGAAGGCACTATGGCAATGCTATCCGCTTTCAAGTATGTTTATTCCGATAAAAACTGTCTTTTTAATATACAACTGTAACGGAAATTGACGGGTTGTAAAATGATACCCCCTCAGTATAAAAGCCCATGTAACATGTTTTGCATGGGCTTTTGATTTTATACCCCCCTCAGTATTTCGCTATTTTTACAAGTTTTCTAACTCACTTCCAAAACAACTTTTCCATTCACACCACCTGCTAAAACAAAATCTTGTGCTTGTGCCGGCAGCTTCCGCTAAAGGAAATATTTTTGAAATATTGGGCTTTATACTAAACGGAAAGTGGTTTTCGGATTTTCTGGTGACACATCTATCATCTTGAAACCTCCCGTTTCAACGGGAGGACTCAATACATCTATCATCTTTTCAAAAACATCATATCAGATGTGATGTTTTTGAAAAGATAATAGATGTGAGTGTCGCACTTTTAACTGTCCCGCCGTTGAAACGGCGAGTTTCAAGATGATAGATGTTTTTAGGAGAAAATCCGAAAACCACTTTCGGTTTAATATAACTTGCCTTATTGCAACAATTCGATGCCAAATTCTAAACTTTTTATTGTTTTAAAAATCAATCAGCCACAAATTCCAAAATATCCCCTGGTTGACAGTTCAAAACTTTACAAATCGTTTCCAATGTACTGAATCGGATAGCTTTTGCCTTTCCTGTTTTGAGGATAGACAGATTGGCGGGCGTGATGTCCACTTTTTCGGACAATTCATTGAGCGAAATCTTCCGCTTTGCCATCATTACGTCTAAATTAACAATTATTGCCATGATTTTATACTGTTAATTCGGTTTCTTCTTTGAGTTGTTGTCCATATTTGAATATTTCTGAAATGCCTAAAATCAAAAGTGAAGCATAGAAATAATAAAGCCATTCAGCTGGTTCTCTAAGCATGATAGCGGAAGGATATTTTTGAAAACCTGCAAAAGAACTTTGTGTTCCTGCATAAAGTACGAAAATATACTTCGTACTGGTAACTTCGGAGAAGTCTAATATTTAAGAAAATATATTGTTGAATTTCATTTTATACAAAATACGGTTTAATCGTATTTTCTAATTTTAAGAGAAAACCATGAAATAGACCTAATTTTAGCATCGAATTTACAGAAACTCGTTCAAAGTCTAATCAAGTATTTTAGTTAAAATGAAAATCAACAGTCTGTTTTCGTAAAAATAAGAGATTTCCGAAGTTACCAGTTCGTAAAATAATTTAAAATAGGCATCAGCATAATAGGTAAAGCTGCCCAACGTAAGCGCTTGACTCCCTCAGTTGTAAAGCCTTTAAAATCACCTTTTACAGCAAGAGTATTTGGGAAGTGGTGTTGGGCTTGATTGACTTGAAACCCCCATGCACTTTTATTAGTAATCGCTTTTGACAGTTGCCAAAAGACAAAAATGCTTATCGCCAATTTCAATAAATCGGCAATAAGAAAACTAATCATATAACCATTGAACCATTCTTGAAAGGATGCAAATGTGAAACTTAAATCGAGCTTTCGATAAGTTGCTTCAACACTGTCTGCGAACTGAAATCTTTTATTCCAAGTTCGGGTGGGGTCAAATTGCCAATGATTAATTTCGCCAGACCATGACCATTTGCCATTCCATGTTCTAAAAGTTTGCAGAAAATGAAAAAGATACATGATAATTTGTAAAGTCATTAAAGCCTTAAAAAGCCCAGCAATTCTTTCAGGTGTTAGTTTACCAATAAAAATCCTTGATAAATTCATAATGTTAAAATTTTTAAGTTAAACCATATTTTCGTTAATTGATACTGCAAAGATAATTAATATTTTTTGTTTATCAATTATTATTTATTGTTTTTCAATAAATAATTTCCTTTTAACAAATTTTTTCTCGTTTTGAAATTCGGAGCAAAGGGCTTATTTTCAATGAACCTATTGTTTTTGCACAATCTTTGCCCTTTCAGTATAAAAAGCAAAAGCCCTACAATATTCATGTTGCAGGACTTTTGAATTAGGAGGCTCTTGATTTGAAAGGATATGATAGGATTTAGAGAGCACCCCCTCAGTACAAAAGCCTATGCAACGTGTTTTGCATGGGCTTTTTGGGTTTTTGTGCGGTCTCATCATTTTGCTTTTTTAAATCAGGTGAAAAAATAGTTGTATATATATCTATTTATTTTACCTTTGCAGCACAAAAAAAGAATATGGCATCTTTCGAGCAAGAAATAAAGCAATCCAATTTTGCGAATGAGCAACTGAAAGCGAACTTGAATGTGCTTTTTACAGCTAACTTTTTATACAACAAAGTTACGACGGCATTGAAGCCTTTTAATTTGACACATGAGCAGTTCAATGTGTTGCGAATATTGCGTGGCAGCCACCCGAATAGTATGTGCCAAAAAGATATTTTATCGAGGATGATAGCCCCGAACTCCAATTTAACATTGATTATCAAGAAATTAGTGGATAAAAGTTGGGTAATTGTAGAAAAAGCAGAGTGGGATAGGAGGGAATATGTCATCAATATTACTGAGGGGGGGCTTGAACTGCTTGAACAAATTAATAAGGATTTAAAAAGCAGAGAAGAACTTTTCAGTAAGCTATCAGCATCTGAGGCGTTTCATTTAAATGCCTTGCTGGACAAGTTGCGTGAGGATTAAACTTTTTTTCAAATAATAGTTGTATGTATAACTAAATTAAATAAAAATATGAACCTTTTAAAAGAAGTAAAATTAGGGTCACTAACCCTACAAAACAGCATGGCAATGGCGCCAATGACGCGCAGCCGTGCCGATTTAAACGGTGTTGTCAGCGATTTAACGGTGTTGTACTATTCGCAAAGAGCAAGTGCAGGATTGCTGATTACAGAAGCCATAAATATTTCGGAACAAGCTTTGGGTAGCCCTTTTACACCCGGTATTTATACTCAAAATCAGATCGAGGCTTGGAAAAAAGTGACCAAAGCAGTTCATGCACAAGACGGAAAAATCTTTGCACAACTTTGGCATACAGGTCGTGTGGGTCATTCGGTGGATAAAAAGGGTGTGTTGCCCGTCGCACCTTCGGCGATTGCTATTCAAGGGCAGCAACATTTTACATCACAAGGCTCAAAAGAATACGAAACGCCTCGCGCTTTGGAAACTGCAGAAGTCAAGCAAATAGTACAAGATTACAAACAGGCAGCTATCAATGCGATGGAAGCGGGTTTTGATGGCGTAGAATTGCACGCAGCTTTTGGCTATTTGCCTAATCAGTTTTTGGTAGAAAGTGCCAATCAACGCACCGATGAATACGGTGGTAGCATCGAAAACCGCAGTCGATTTGTCGTGGAAGTGATGCAAGCGATGGTTGATGCACTCGGCGCAGACAAAGTAGGCATCAAATTGTCGCCGAGTATCCCTTACAACAGCATTATTGATAGTAATCCGACTGCACTTTACACGCATTTGATTGCCGAATTGGATAAAATGCCTTTGGCATACATTCAATTGATGAATGCCATGTTCCCTACCGACAATTTGCCGCAATATCCAAGAGATGTCATGGGCACTTTTGGCATTTTGACGAAACATTTGGTGATGGCGAATGGCGGTTATAACCGTGAAACAGGCGAGCAAGAGTTGGAAAAAGGCATCGCCAAAATGATTTCTTATGGCGTATTGTTTTTGGCTAATCCCGATTTGCCAAAACGTTTTGAACTTAATGCAGCACTCAATCAACCCGACCGTGCAACAATGTATGGTGGTGGCGAAAAAGGCTACACTGATTATCCAAGTTTAAATCAATGACAATTAATTTTTAACAATCAAAATCGAAAAAAATAATGAAAAAATTTATGGTTAATATCTTTTTGGAAGGATTAGATATGGAAACAAGGTTAAAATTACTTCCCAAAGAACAAGAGTTAGTCAAAGAAATGGAACAAAACGGAATCATTTTAAATACCTACATTAAACTTGATGTCGCAGGAATTTTTATTGTAATGATGGCTGATGACGCTGATGATGTTCACACCAAACTTTCTCCTTTACCCTATTATCCTTATATGAAAATTGAAATTATTGCACTGAGAAGTTAATTTTTCAATTAAAAGCTGTTTATAAAATCAAAATTATTTTTTAAACAAGCAAAATTTAGAAAAATGAAATCAAAATTAAATTTCACTCAATCCATTACCGCTGGTGCTATTGCAGGCGGTGTTGCAGCCGTTATTAACGCAGTCCTATTTTTTATTTTTCACGGCGCGGGTGTACTGACAGATGATATTTTTGTACAGCCCAATCAACCGTTGACGGTTGTACCTGTGCTTATTTCAAGTATTCTGCCCGCAATTATCGGTAGCATCGTCTTTTTCTTATTTGAAAAATTTACGAACAACGGTTTTGGCATTTTCAGGATTGTCGCCATTATTCTACTGGTTTTATCTTTAGTCAGTCCTTTTACACAAATTCCAAACGTTACTACAGGATTTGCCGTTGTATTGGATATTATGCACGTAGTTGTTGCAATGTCAGTGCTGTATTTTATTAATAGAAGTGTTCAAGCTGCGAAATAATTTCTTTTTCAAAGTAGATACCCCCCTCAGTATTTCAAGGTAAATCTGACTCAATTTACCTTGAAACATTGAGGGGGTAAAAAACTCAAGGATTTTTTTGCGGATAAACAAACCGCACAGAATCCGACAAAACAGCCGAACCAAAGACACCGACCGCCCCTTTGATTTGCGTTTTAATAAAAACAGGCTCTACAAATGGGTTTTGAATGGCTTGCAATTGGTCGTCAATATCTTTATAAAAGGCTGCCGAATTTTTATCCAATGCCTGCATAAAAACCCAACCTGCATCCCCTTTATTGTATTCAAAAGAGACTTCAATGGGCATCCGCATTTTTTGTCCGTCGGCGTTTTCATCTGTAAAAACGATGCGTCCAATGTCTGTTACAGGAAATAATTCACCTTTACCAGCACAGGTATTGACAAAAACATCCAAAACATGGGCATGATGCACCGTTGTGTCAATGAGGCGATTCATTTGAAAACGGTAAAAATCTTGCCGCCCTGCATGGTCGGTTATGTCAATAATCATCCCGTCATGTGCGCCATACGAATCTACAAAATTGGGGGCATATTCAATTTTTTCAATAGTCGGTGCTTTTTGATTGATGGTCGTGCTTGCCGTATAGGTTTTGCCTTCAAAACTGATGTCAAGCGTATAAGTTTTGCCAAATTCAGTCACGATATTGCCCCGATAAAAAGGCTCCCAACGGCATCTAAATTTGTTGAAAATGGAATCAACGACCAATACGTCCACCTTAGATTCGCTTGTTCCAAAGGAATCCCTTCGGATGATTTTCACAACAGCCCCGCGTGCAAAAACCTCTTGTGGCGATACTTTTGTGCCAAAAAACGGATTGCTTTTGCTGATAAAAATCTGCGGTTTTTTATTTGGATACA
>JANMYC010000382.1:0-2760 GCA_031381715.1 Saprospiraceae bacterium | reverse complement strand
TCACCATCGGGTAAAAATGTCATTCCCCACGGGTTTTTAGTTCCAAAAGCCACCGTATCCAAGCGGATTTTCATGTCTGCACATTCAAATATATTGGAAACGAGCTTTTCATTCGATTCAAAAGTTTTATTTCGCTCGATAGCTGCCATGATGTAATCCCCCAACTCTTCAATTTGTTGCGGTTTCAATGCTGCACCCCACGCTGGCATGCCGTTATCAGGATAGCCCCCAGTTACACTTTTTATAATCTCAGGTCTGGTGCTACCATGTTTCCATTTTCTATCCACAAACACTTCCGCATTGTCGCCGTGGCAACCTGTACAGTAGGTTTTGAAAGTGGCCATTGCGTTCCCAACTGCCGATTTTGAATCTTTAGGATTCGATGAAGTACTGGCAGTGGGTGCTTGGCACATGGCAAACCCCACGGCAATAATTAAAATAAATAAATAACGATTCATTTTTCTATGATTTTTGACAAATATAGAAAAACACTTTAGCAAAAATACTTTTTTAGTTAAAAATACTGAGGGGGGTACATTTGTTCGCCCTACGGTGCTAAATACTTCCTCAAATTAGCTTTATAGGTTTGACCAATCGGGATTTTCGTGGCATCGGTCATGAGCAGATAATCATCCGTCCAATGTGCTTCTTGAATGAATTTTTTAGAGCCAATGACCCACTTATCGTGCGCTCGACAACATGTGCCTTCGGGTAAAATGTCTTTTGAAATGCTTTCTAAAGAATCCCAAACCGACCATTTATGCCCGTCATCGGTGTAGTAATGCGATTGTTTATCTTTGGCTTCAATGTATTTGAGTTTTGAAAACGCTAACTTTTTAGTAACCGAATGCCCTTTTTCAGTAATTTTAATAAAAATAAAATTACTGTTTTCCTTTATTAAAACTTCCGATTCTTTGGGCGTTTCACCGATAGTAGGCAATACCTCTTTTACCTTTTTATGAAACGTTTCAAAAGAAAAAGGCTTAAAAAGGTAGGCTTTTACCTTGTATTCAAAGCTTTCGGGTAAGTATTCTTTCTTACCCGTGGTCACTATTACGGGCGGGCGGTTATTGTCTTCTTCGGTGAATTGTAGGAAATCAAGCCCATTCATACGCCCAGATAATTCCATATCGAGGAATATCAAATCTATTTTTTCATTTTTTAAAATGCGTTGGGCATCATTCGCACTATGGCACGCCTGCACAACGGTTAATTCATTGGGCATCCGCTCGATATACATTTTCAGTAATTCTACTGCGGGTATTTCATCTTCGATAATTAGGCAGCGGAGTGGTTTCATAGATTCGTGGGTTTTAAGGTCGCTTTTGCTCGTTTTGTGAAAAATATGCTATCACAGAGTTGCGCAGAGAAGGTACGGAGTTTCGCAGAGTTTTATTTTAAAAGCTCTGTGCAACTCGGTGATAACACATTTTTTATTTTAAATCAATTTTAAGTACCACCTCAAACACATCGCCGTCGCTGTTTAACAACAATTGATGGTGATTAGGATAGGCAATTTTAAGCCTTTCTCTGGTATTTGCAATGCCTTTTCCGCTCGATTGAATATCCCGTCCCGCAGGTTCGGTGGATTGGCTGTTGCGGACTACAAAATTTAAAATGCCGTTTTCAATATCCATTTTCAGATACAGCCATTTATTTTTATCCGTTTTCTGAATACCATGTTTTACGGCGTTTTCAACAAAAGTAATCAATATTAAAGGCATTATTAAGGCATTTTCAGGAATTGAGCCGATGTCAATTTCCTTTTTATAAACATCCTCAGGCAGCCCTTGAAGGCTCATATCTATATAATTTTCAATAAAATTCACCTCACTACTGAGGGGTACTCGGTCGGAGAGACAATCATAAACGATATACCGCATCGTATCGCTGAACTGCAAAACAGCATCCGAAACCGTGCTCGGATTGCGCAGCGTTTTAATGTAAATATTGTTTAAAGCATTGAAAAGAAAATGCGGTTTGATTTGCCAATTAAGGGTTTGGAGTTTGTACAGATTCAATTGGCTTTCCTTTTCAAGCAATTCTTTATTTGTTGAAAGCAGTTGATTTTCTTTACCCAAAAGCTCATTTCGCAAGCGCAATTCCTCACTGTTGTGAAACCATTTACGCACGTACACCAAGCCCGTGAGCAAATACATATTAAAAACCGTTTCAGGCAAATTGCGTTCCCAACGGCTATTTTTTTGACTGATTAAATTGCCCAACCAACCCGTATTATTCAGTATTTCAAACATTTCTGCCCCTATAAAAATGAGCAGAAAAGTAACCACTAAATAGATAGACAGAGCCACCGTTTCCGTCAATCGAGGATTGCCTAAGGTGCGGGGCAGTAAGAAATAAGTATGCAAATTATTACCATGATGCAGGTTATGTATACTGCAACGACACGATTTGTCATCACAGAGTATATACATTTTTTCACACGTTAATTCTTTCGGTATGTTGCAATTTAGCTCTAATTTCAAATAAGCCTAAAATAGCCGGAGATGTACATTCGACAGGGAAAGATTTCACATTTAACGAAATAAAATTCAACTCTTGGGTTTCAACTTATTTCTTTGTTATAAACAAACATGCAATGAAATTATTCAATTTTGATATTTTGCCAACCAAGGAAGTGTTGAATAAATATTTGCTGGGTGGACATGATGAAAATCATTTTTTCTCCGAGTCACTGGATTCAACATTGCGAGAGCGTTTTTTATATGACCTGTTCCACGGTGGATGGCATAAAAGTGA
>JANMYC010000146.1:0-4162 GCA_031381715.1 Saprospiraceae bacterium | reverse complement strand
GGACTCAATAATCTCATTCGCCACATCAAAAGATTATCTTTTGGTCTACCCAATTTTCAACACATGAGAATTAGAGTTTTGATGAATTCTTATTAATCCACTAAAATTTTCATAGAACCAAAATATTGAATTGTTTTAATTAAAAAAACGGAATTTATTTTTAAAAGGCTAAACACTACACACCAAAAACTAAAACTACCAAACTGTTATAACACTCTCTTTTAATATAATTAAATGTACAATACTCCCTAAATAGGTTACACCACACTCACCAAATTTCAGTATATTTGTGACTTGTACAAACATTATGAGTAGTTGGGTTTAATAACCCTTAGCTCACATCAAAAAAACTAACACTATCCTCAAATGAAACGATTTACTTTCGTTTTATTTTTTTTACTTATATGTAAAATCAGTTCTTTTGCCCAAAGCGAAGGTTGGACTTCTACGTGCTTGCCCAGTCTACCTAAAGTTTCAGAAATGATGATTGATGCTTATGGTACTGACGAGTTTTTCAGTGAATATATCATTTTAAGGGTCGGAAATCAACCTTTTGATATAAAAAACCTGAGTTACAGAGTAATAAACCCCCTCAATAACGCTTTTATTGGTTCAGTAAAAATTGAAGATAACAGCACTAATTATATCGCTCTAAATCAATTATCCACCAGAGTTGGTAATAATTGTCGGTTCGGAACCGTATTTAGAGACGTTTTCGCTACACCTTATAATGGTATTGTGCCGCCACACTCAGCTATTCTCATTTTTAACAATAAAGACAGTGTTGATTTAAGCTACCTCCCAAGCAACGCATTTGCGAGCCTTTGCGGGTCAAAGGTTTTTGTGGCATTCGGGACGATTAAAGCCCAATCTCCTGGAGTTTCTATTTTCAGAAACCACCCACGCAATGGTTCTTGTGGCACAACGGGTTGCCTTCGTCAAATTCAATTTCAGTTTGAAGGAGCCAACGCCCCATTTTGTACTCAAATTACTTATGATTTTAAAAATCTGCCTCATTTAAACACCTCAAACCCACCTGATGGTTATGGAGATGGCTCATATATTCGCCCCAAACCCGATGGAACCATCGAATATGGTGGCGGTAATTTGACAGGAAACGGCGTTCCGATGCCCCCCCTCAGTATGTTGTGCCAAACGCCCCCTCAACCTGATTATGGGGCGGGGTTTTGGAACGTTAGCGTATATGATGGGCTCAATAATTTCAGCAATTTCACTGGCTTTTATCAAGCAAAAGGCAATCATGAGCCGAGCATAGCTGCTAATTTGGGCAGTTTTGAATACAATACTGAGCGTGATGGCTGGAAACCCCAAGACTCTCCTTCGGAGGCGCATACAACTTATGGTGCACTGGCTTCATTCGATGGCTGCAATGTAAAAACAGATAGTTTCAGTATTATTGCTAAAAGAAGGGGTTTCCCATGCGCTAATTATGATATTCGTTTGATAAAATACGATGATTTTTTAAGGTTTAGAATTGATACTAATGGAGATGGCACATGGGATTTTGACCAATCTTTTAGGAGCCCAACTTGTTCATCGGGCTGTGGCACGGATATTTGGCAAGGAGCCCTTAATTCCGATTCTAAAATTGAAATTTGGGGATATGATATCAATAAAGACTTTAAAACGCATATCATTTTTAATAAAAACCCGAATTCAGCATCTCCAATCGTCATTAATTCAACAATTATTCCCGCTGTTTGTGGCACTTCTACGGGCAGTGTTTCACTTAATCTCACAGGCGGTATCGCCCCTTACTCTATTCAATGGAAAGGCGTAACTTCCGTTGCTAATAATCGCACAAATGCTACAAATTTGATTTCCGGTATTTATCAAGTAAATATATCAGACTCCAAAGGTTGTCGAGATTCTACTAAAATACTGGTCAATCAAATTAATGGAATCATTGCCAATGCTGGAAAAGATACGGCTTATTGTGCCGGGGGCTCAGCCATACTGAGGGGGTCGAGCAATACACCCAACAGCCAGTTTGAGTGGGCTACTTTAAATGGGCAATTAATTTCAAATCAAGCAACCATTAGCCTAAGTCCTTCTATTTCAACCTATTATGTTTTAAAAGTAAGTGACATCAATGGCTGTTTTGATACCGATACCGTGTATGTAAAAATTAATGACTTACCTTTTTTAACTTTAACAGTTTCGACGTCCGACACTATTTGCAACGATGCTGTACCGAATTTAAAAGTCAAAGGAGCTCAAAGTTATATCTGGTCATCATTTCCTCAAATCGCAAGTTCAGCATTAAGCAGTACCACTGGCGATAGTGTTTTTCTGTTTACCTTACTTTTAGCGGCTCCTCAATACCTCATGAAAGTTGAAGGCACCGATGCAAATGGCTGTAAAAATACTGCCCAAACTACATTGGTAATCAATCCTTTGCCCGTAGTGACCATCCAACCATTAAAAGATACTCTTTGCACCAATAGCGCACCGGTATTATTGATAGGCACACCCGTTACCGGAGGGAAATATTCTGCCGTGCGATTGCCGTTAGCGGATTCCTGTATAGGTTGTATTGTGGGAAACACTTTTTATCCCAATATTTCAGGCGTTGGAACATTCACCGTCAGCCACGAACTTATCAACAATACGGGTTGCAGAAATGCTCCGAGTATAGAAATCAATGTTAAAAGATGCAATACTTGCTTGAGTATCGACACTACAAAACTTCAAATTTTTACCTGCAACCCCTTAGCGTTGGGCACTTCCACACGTATTTTAACGAATAAATTGGGCTGTGATTCGGTGGTGATTGCGACTACAAGCCTTAGTTTAGCAGATACTACTTATTTATCTTTAAAAACATGTAATCCTAATAAAACTGGGCAACAAATTTTAAAAAAGTCAAATATAAATGGGTGCGACAGCGTCATTATCGTCAATACCAACCTTATTCCGAGCAATATAAAATACACTCTAAATCGTTTAAAATCAATTAGTTGCGCTGGATTCAGTGATGGCAGTATTGAATTAAAAAGTATCACTGGTGGTACCCCTCAGTATAAAATCAATTGGAACACCGGCGACACGAGTTTTTTATTAAAAAACGTAAAAGCAGGCTCCTATTTACTAACTGTTACCGATTCAGAAGGTTGTATTATTATTGATTCTTTAAAAATCACTGAACCTCTACCCCTCAGTATAGAAGCCACAAGTATCCCCCCTAAATGTTTTAATAATGAAATAGGCGCTATCCAAATCATGGAATTAAAAGGCGGGAGTTCTCCTTATTCACTATTTTTGGATGGTACAAACAGAGTTTTTAATACCATCCCATTCACATTATCCAATATAAAAGTAGGCAATTATACATTGAAATTGACTGATAAAAATAATTGTACAGTTGATACCACCATCCAAATTAAAACGGGAAGAGATTTGATTATTGAATTGGGCAGTAGCGTGACCGTTAATCAAGGGGATAGCGTAACTTTAAATGCATTCAGTAATTTCCCGCTCCAATCCATCAAATGGGTATCAAACGACAGCAATATTTGTAAAACGTGCTTACCAATCACTGTAAGCCCTTTGAAAACGACCGCTTATAACTTAGTGGTCAAAGATTCATTGGGTTGTCAATCATCCGATAATATCACCGTTTTTATCAATAAGCAAGAAAGGGTCTTTATTCCTACAAGCTTTAGCCCAAATGATGATGGAATAAATGACGTTTTTATGATTTATACTGGTAAAAATGTGAAAACAGTGAAAAGTTTCCAGATTTTCAATCGTTGGGGCAACCTCGTTTTTGAATCTTCTAATTTTCTACCCACCGACGCCACTCAAAGCTGGGATGGTACTTTTAACGGAAAACCTTTACCATCCGACGTTTTCGTTTACTACGCAATTATTGAATTTGTGGATGGTAAAACCGCCACTTTTCAAGGAGATGTCACTCTGATGAGGTAATTTTTTATTTTAAATGATGAACCTCAGAGCATTACCGTTGTTTCTCTTTGATATAATACCAAGTAAAATATGCTCAAAATAGCCTTTTCACCCATTTATAAATACGACTTGCCAGATAATCATCGCTTCCCGATGATGAAATACGAGCTTATACCTGAGCAATTGATTTATGAAGGTACCATAACTGAAGAGAATTTTTTTCATCCTAATC
>JANMYC010000144.1:0-3908 GCA_031381715.1 Saprospiraceae bacterium | reverse complement strand
AAAAATCGTTTTGAATTTCGTTGCCATTTCTTCTTCTGGATTTGATTGTTCAAAAATTTCTATAAATTCAACATCATCTAAGCCTGACCGTCTTTGAGAGTATTCCAAAAGCATTTTTAAATATGATTGGAATAAAAGCGTGGGCGATGAATTTTTTACAAAATTAAGTATATCTGCCAAATGTTGCTTGAAAAAATTAGCATCTTGAGCGTGTTTTAATGCTAAAAATGCGCCTCGCAACTCACCCAAATCAAGCGCTTTTTTAATCTCATCATCGCTCATTGCTTGCAAATCGATCACAAGATACTTGGGAAAGGACACGTATTCTAATATTTCATTGGGCAAATATTTGGCAAAATAGTCATAAAGTCGCTTGTATTCCCATTTTTCAACTCCATGATATATCAATAATGGAATGACGATGCTCGGCGGTCTTTTATTTTTGATATCATGCTGTTGTATGCTTCTGACATAATCTTCAACTTGAAAATCAATCGGTTTGTCAGGTTTACTGCTTTTAAATTCACCTAAAAAACAAAATCTGAAACTCGGTAATTTATCATCAGCTTGAACCTGCTCAGTTAGTGAACTCACCTTTAGTTCCGCTTCATAAATAGTGTCGGAATGTGAAATATTCAATTTATCCGTTACGTGTGTATCGGGTAAAATTTTTAGAGTTGAAAAATCAATAAACGGTTTCAAATTGGGCGGTATCGCAAACTGAAGAATCTTTAGCACCAATTCTGGAAAACTAAAAATACCTCGCATGAAAATGTCATGATCTTTAAGCCGTTTGGATGAAGATTTGGAGGTTTTCGCCATAGTTATGTTTTTGAACTAAAGCAAAATTACAAAAAGAGGTTTATATATTTACGCATTTTAAAAACATAAAGTTTTTTAAAATAACTAAAACTACTTTTTGTTTTTATTAAAAATTAAAATCATCACCACAAATAACGCCACAATTGCCAAACCTAAAAACGCTGGTTTTTGATACCATGCTCTAAAATCCATGGCTTCAATATCGCCAATAATCACCGTTGCACCCCAATAATTCGGGATTGAATACTGAGGGGATGCACTATTGAGATATTCTAATTTTGCTTTTTGGAGCGCAATGTCTTTTTTATCCCCGTTTTTAAGATTTTTATAAAAAGCCAACATAACTTTAGACGTGCTTTCATCGGGAATACTCCACAGGCTCACAACCGTGGAAGGGCATCCCGCAAACGCAAATGCCCGCGCCAAACTCATCACGCCTTCGCCTCTTTGCAACGAACCGTTGCCCGTATTGCAGGCGGAAAGTACCGCCAAACCTGAGCGCAATTGCATCGCATATAAATCGTACCCCCTCAGTAAATTATCGTCAGAAGAGTCTTTTTTTGAAAAAATAAGGGCAGAATTGAGTGGATTTTTTTCATCCACAGCACCGTGCATCGCCAAGTGTAAAATGCTATAATTCGTTGCATTTTGCATAAAAGTGAACTTGGTTGCGTCATCATTTAAGAAAATTGTGCCTTTTCCAAGCAGAGAATGGATATTTTTAACCTCATCGTCAGCAAAAGCTAAGCGACTGAGTTTATTGCCTCGGGAAGATTGGGGCGTTGGAGTCGAGCGCAAAGTGGTATCGTTGTACTCAATGCCGAATCCACCGAAATTTGAATTTTGAATGGCGTCTGAACCAGAATTGTCCGTGCGCAACGAGTAGGCGTAACTCACGGCGTATTGCTGCAAAACGTAAGGCACTTTTGAGCCTTTCCAAGTATCAGCCAATTGAGTTGTTAAAAGTTCAAAAGGGATGTATCCTAAAAAGCCATCGGGTATGATGCGCAGTCTTTTAATGGTTTGATTTTGATTAAAAATACTGAGGGGGGTATCCAAAAGCGTTTTAAAGAAAACATGGCTGGTTTTTAAAAATTGACTTTCAGCAAGTGCCGATGAATCCGCAATAAACCGCTCATCACTCAAGCTTCGGCGAAATAAATTAAAATCATTTTTAAGCGTTTTTATATCATTTGATGTATGTAAAATGCTTTTATTTTTTGAAATGACAAGGGTAAAAAGGCTTGAATCACCCATAAAATATTCCAAAACCAATGAATTTGTATCTAAATCCTTCTGAATATCAGCAATACTGAGGGGGTCATTTTCTTGATATTTTAAAGTGGTGTATTTAGGATAATCCGTTTCAAGCGTTTTAATAAAAGCATTAAAATGTGCTTTGGCATCAATCAAATTCAGTTGATTTTCCTGTTTCAGCGAATCGGGTGCTTCAAGCGTTTGTTTCTCCCAATAGGCTATTTCAGCCTTCAAATTTCTTTCAATATTGAGCACTGAATCGGGAATACCTGCAAAATTTTTAGCCTTATTATCCTTTAAATTTGCCAATAAAACGATGGCTTTATTGCTTTCCATGAAATTCACCGACTTATCCAAATACGGCATTTCATTGGTCGATTTCCACAGTTTTTCACTTGTTTTAATGCCTATTTCATACAATTGATGGGCATTTTTACTCAAATTGTATTTTGAACCATCGGCATCGTACAAGCGCATGAGTTTATTGATGGCTTTGTTGCCTTCATCGCAGGTTGTAAGGCTGTTTTTAAGGTCATTTTTATCGTAAAAAAATTGAGCCTTTCCAATAAAAGCGGGTACCATTTCAGGGAAAATGATGTTTTCGGAGCCTTTTAAAGCCATATTATAGGCTTCCAATGTTTCTTTCTCAAGCCCCGTTTTGCGGTATGCCTCAGCCAATAATGTGTAACATTCAGTAGCGTATGGGTGTGGGCGGTTGCCCATGCGTGCAAGGGCTTTTTGTGAAAAGGCTATCGCTTTAGGGTAGCCTTTTTGCTCAAAAGCCAAGCGTCCTTGCTCAGTTAAAACGCTGCCACTATTGAGCACTACAGTGGAATCTTTGGTAGCTGCAAATAGGTTGTCGTAGGCAATTAAAGCATCGCTGAGGTATTGATTGGCTAATGACATTTGCCCCATTTTACCATAAGTCACACCTAAATTATTGAGCGAAGCGGCTAATTCCTTTTTAAGTGGTAATACTGAGGTTTTTAACCCCGATGGCTCGGTGGGGGTGCGTTTCAGCATATCATTGACAAGCGAAAGTGCCGTTTGATAATGCTTTATGGATTGTGAAAAACTATCCACTAAATAGCGACAACTGCCTTGAAATATCTGATTTTGGACTATAAAAAAGGAATCATTGAGTGTTCGAGCGAGCATTTCAGCTTTTTTACCAACCTCAAAAGCCGTTTCAATATTGCCTTGAAAACGCTGAATAACGGCTAATTCTTGAATGGAGCGTAACAGCGAAGTGCTGTCAGCTTTATTTTTTGCGGTGGCAGATTTGATATTCAAAGCCAACATTTCATAGCCAAATGCTTGTTGTGCATTGCCCAATTGTCGTAAAATAAGGGCTAAATTATGGGCGGTTTGGGCGATTTTGATGCTATTGGGTGCTAGTTTTTCTTTGCGAATGGCAAGGCATTTTTCGTATAATTCGATGCCTTTTGTGATTTTGATACCGTTATCACAATATATTTTACCGGTACTGAAATAGATATTGGCAAGGAGCGTATCGGTTTTTTCAAGATTTTTATCCGCCAAAACCAACAGCGTTTCTAAGCTTTTTATGGCTTTTAAAGGCTCTGTTTTAAGGCTTGGAAGGAGGGCATTGTAGCGTTTTTCAATATCCGTGCGCTGCTCATCGGGCGAAAATGAGAGCAGTAAAAAAGCGAGTATGATAAAATGCCATTTGAGTTTCATATTCAAAAATACAACTGTTTGGCGAGTTTTTAATTTGAATTAGGATTTACTTGATTTAAAGGATAAATTGGGATTGCATAAAGCATTAATAATCCTAATTTATCCTTTAAATCAAGTAAATCCTAATT
>JANMYC010000133.1:0-5069 GCA_031381715.1 Saprospiraceae bacterium | reverse complement strand
TTTTTAACGGAACTGGAGTTCCGCTCTACATTAAAAGAAATCCGTAGCAAAACGCACGGTTTTGAACTCTTTATAGTCTTCCACAGGTTTTGCAACAGCTTGAGCAGTTGTTTGCAAAATAGCCTTTTTCTCTACTTTTTTATTATTGATAATTTGGTTACTCAAATCCAATTTCATTTTCAATTCTTCATTTTTTGAAGGTGCGAGCATACCCGTACATAAGCACATTTTGCGTTCTTTTGCTTGCAAAATCGCATAATTAGGGCAACTGCTGCAGCCTTTCCAGAACTCCTCGTCTTGAGTCAATTCTGCAAAAGGGACGGGCATATAACCCAATTCAGTATTGATTTTCATGACGGGTCCACTCGTAGTGATACCAAATACCTTAGCATCAGGATAAAGGTTGCGCGCTAAGTCAAAAGCTTCCTTTTTAATCATACGAGCCAAACCATGTTTGCGGTATTCAGGGTCAACTATCAAACCTGAGTTAGAAACATAATTGCCGTGTCCCCACGATTCTACATAACAGAAACCGACTAATCTATCGCCATCAAAAGCGACGACCGAGTTACCTAAAACTAACTTTTTCTTAATATAATTAGGGTCACGTTTAGCGATACCTGTGCCGCGCACACGAGCAGACTCTTCAATCAAATCACAAATTTGTTGTGCATAAGGAGCATGAGATTCGTTAGCAGTAACGATTATAAAATCTTTAAGAGCGCTTTTTTGCTGAATATCCATTTTTCTTTTAAAAAGAATTAACCCGACAATCGGGATTATTGTTAAAAAAGATTATTAAAAAAGAAATTGCTTTGATATAAGTAGGCGTTTAAAAATAACCTGCCTGCCTGCCGGCAGGTCGACAATTTCTGTCGGGCTTAAAAAGAAATTGTTGGTTATTTTAACCCAACTACTTATTGACTACATTTTCTGTAAAGCGTCATCTATCATGAGCCACTAAAAGCATTATTGCAAATAACGTGCAGAATTATAGATGGTGCTTACACCAATGGGTAATCGAACGGTTAGGGAAATTGAATCTGAGACTTGTACGGTAGCTCGCCTAGCGAACTTTTACCGGATTGGGTAGTTATTTCACGCTCACGCGTGGCGGAATACGACTTGGTCGCAGCGGTCGAATTTGACGCTCGATAGAAGAGATGATATAATATGTCGTAACCGAATTTTTCATTTCACTACAAATATACGTACCCCCTCAGTATTTTACAAGATATTGCCGAATAAAATTTGTTTTTTAACTAAAATTTAATACTTTGATTTTACAGCCATCCCAACCAAATAATTGAAATATCGGTAATTGTAGATATAAAAATCTAATTTTAGCACAATTTTAAAAATTAAATATTTCACTCGATTTAAAACCGATATAATATTTTTTTTCAAATAAATATCTACGCCAAACTAAAAATAGTTTTATTTTACAGAAATCATTTTAGTGAATCAAAAATGATGATTCAGCATCCTTTAAAAAACAAAGCTGCGATATTAACGCTGTATCGTGATTAGATACAGCTAAGTTAATATCGCAGCTTCTATCTTTAAATAAAAATACTGCTTTCGAAAAAGCTCACCGTTTACAAGTATTCATCGTCGCCGATTTCTGATTTTTCTTCAACCCCACTTTTACGGGCTTGAGTTTGTAAGCCATACTGAATCATATAACCTAAAAATAAACCAATAGCACCCAACATAATCGTAAAACCTAAAATGATAGGCTCTGAATTAAACCCTCTAAATGCTATATTGCCAACGAATATGCCAATTCCAATGCCCATAGCCGTGCATGCGAGCCTTAATGACCGATAAGGATCGCGTTTTTTCCTAAAATCTTTGGGATGCATACCCCGCTCTATCATCGCCATTCTCTCAACATTTTCGTACCGGCGAACAAATACTATCATCGTAAAGAAGCTCACGATTCCAACTATCGGGATCATCAAGGCTAATACTTTCGGTTCCATAATTTATATTTTAAATTGTTAAGAATTTTTTTTAATTTTAAAACACCCAACGAAATTCGTTCTGCTAATATGACAAGGCTTTCTGAAAACAGGTTACAGGGTCTTTGTAAATAATTTTAAAATAAGTTCAGAGCGTTAAAATATCTCAGTATCCCAATACCAATTAAATATTTCAAAAGAAAATCAATGTGCCTGTAACCTAATAATTGAAATGCCCATCTAAAACTACGTGAAGACAACAGAGGACAAAGACATATTGCTCATAAATCGCATACTGAGGGGTGAAACTCCTGCCTATCGCGAATTGGTGAATAGGCATAAAGACTATGCTTTCACCCTCGCATACCGCATATTGAATAGCCGCGAAGATGCCGAGGAAGCCGCACAAGATGCCTTCGTCCGCGCTTTTAATGCGTTACCAAATTTTAATCGAGAGTCAAAATTCACAACGTGGTTTTATCGGATTATAATCAATGCGGCTTTGACGATTCAGCAGAAGAAAAAAATCCAAACCGAAAACATCGATAATCCCTCCCAAGAGGCTCATTTACTGAGGGGGGGCGACTCAACAGAAAACCTAAAACGCAAAGAACAACGATTTTATATTCAAAAGGCTTTGAAACAATTATCGCCTGATGATGTTATAATGATAACACTCTTTTATTTGAAAGAACATTCACTTGAGGAAATCGCTGAAATAGTCAGTATTGAAACCAATACTGTGAAAGTAAAACTGCATCGCGCCCGCAAACGTTTAGCAGATGTTATGCAGAGTATGCTCAAAGGCGAAACGCAAAGCCTTCTTTGAATTAACTTTAAAATATTGAGAAATAAGAACAAATTAAAAATGGAAAGATTATCAGAAGAACAAATGTGGGAAGTAATTGACGGCTTGGCAAGCCCTGAAATCCTACAACAACATAATCAATTATTGCTTACTGACAAAGAGTACAAAGCTGAATTTCAGCAGTACAACTTCCTTGAGCAACATTTATTGAAGCTCGATTTGGAGGTTCCTTCCATGCGTTTTACCGAAAACGTCATTGATAACGCGCTTCAAATAAAGAAATTAGATACTAAAAAGGACAAAAGTCCAGCCATATACTTAGCAGCGATGGTAGTGCTTTCGGCACTATTGGTCAAGCTTTTTTCAGCTGTTTCAGCACCGAACGGTGGCTCTAATCCCGTTGAAAACGAAGGTTTCCTATCGCTTTTGGTCAACCCTTTCTTGATTAATGGCTTTATAGTGGTCAATGTGATATTGTTTTTTGTGCTTTTGGATAAAAAAATCGCAAAACCTTTTTTTGAAAAAAAGTTGAAATAAGTAACGTAAATGTTTAATAAGAAATAAGAGCCAATGTGTCCCATTGGCTCTTATTTTTTATAGTTAAAACTCTTTAGAGTATTTTTCTAAAAACTCAATTGATAAATCTGAATAAGCGACCTGGTTGCCTTTATACTGCAACCCATAGGGAAATGCCACTTTAGCTTGCCATTTTTCAATGTCTTCAATCGGTTTCAGAAAACCATAATTATATGCTGTGGCATAAAAACGAACCCGTTCTGTAGCGTTTTTGAATATTTTATTTTTAAAAACATCATTCGCAACCGCCCAATAGACATGCGCATAACGAATTTGCCAAGCCCAATCTTTGAGGCGTTCTATGCGCTCCGCCCGGCATTCCTTAGGCGTTTTATCTTTTAAAACAATAAAATCGAAGCTTTGTACTGAGGGGTGCTGTGCAATGTAATTTTCAAGGTCTTCAATAAAACTGGGTTTCATCTGAAAATAGCCGATACTGAAATCGACCGTTGATTTTCCATTCGATACATACATCGTTTCGAGTGCAGTCGTTTCAATAAAATTCTTGAAAGCTGACCACCGAATCATTTCAGGAAAAACAATTGCCAAAGCCTCATCATTGGATGCCGATGACGTATTTTTAATCTCATTTATAATCCGTTTTTGCTTTTTTAAAACATTAATAGATTCCTTTATTTCACTTTCAAAAGCATGAAAAGAAGGTAAAAAAGCAATAAAGAGGATTAGGGAAAGGGTTTTCATTTAGTTTTTAAATAAAAACGTTTAGTTCAACTTTCAAATTATACCCCCTCAGTATTTTCAATAAAAAATATCTTAAAAACCATTTTTACTATAAGTTTGTGAAATGAAAAAAGTGAAAGGCAAGACCGTTGATAATCAGACACGTTGTGAGCATTATCATTCGGATTTGGATATTATTGCGATAAAATTCAAGTGTTGCCATGAATATTATCCCTGTTTCTCTTGTCATGAAGAAGAAGCGGGTCACGCACCTCAAATTTGGGAAAAAGAAGAATTTGATACTTTAGCCATTCTTTGTGGTGTGTGCAGGCATGAACTCACGATAAATGAATACTTAAAATGCAATGCCATTTGCCCTAATTGTCAAGCAGCTTTTAATCCTAAATGCAGCAATCATTATCATTTGTACTTTGATACTGAGGGCGTAAATCACTCATAAGCCGACGAAATAAAGCGATTGGGTATATTTCGATATTTTTTTAATAAATATCGAAATATAAAAAACTGAACAGGTATCAATCCTAAAATCAAATATGGCACAAATGTGCAGACATAATGAATACCGCCGATAACTCCAAAAAAGAAGAACATCAAAAACCCTATCGCTACATTTCCTGAATCCGTTTGACCACTCAAAGCTTCCGAAAAAGGGTAATAAATTCTGCCTTGGGTAGCCACTATTAAAGAAATAATTAAAACATTGATGTACCCAAATACCAAATCATCCACAATTTCATATCCCCAGACAAATAATAAAAAAATAGAAACTATTACGCAAATAGGCATCATAAAACGCATTATCAGGGCTTTATGAGTACCTAAAAGTATTTCTCCTGGTTTTTCAATTGGTAAGGCATAGTATATCCAAGCCGCTTTATACTCGATATTCAAGTTTTATAAGAGAAACATATATTAAACCCTCTAAATCTATTGAATTAGGGACATAAAGCCTTATAGTTTTTCCTTACGAGCAGAAAAACAGCACTAGAACAGAATCAAAGCAGTAAAATTGGCTATGT
>JANMYC010000378.1:0-3065 GCA_031381715.1 Saprospiraceae bacterium | reverse complement strand
GAAATATTTATGCGTGATGTTGCTTGTTTGCTTTCTATCATTATCTGTCCGATTGAATTTAAAATTTGAAAACCTTTTGGGCAATCAAAATTTATATCACTATTTGCTGGATTCGGATAAATAAAAACAAGGTCACTGTTGTTTGCATCTGGCTCTGCGAGCTGCACCGTGCAATTGTCCCCAAAGGCAATATTTTGGGTGAAACTATTGGTTAGAAAATCTCCATCGGCAAAACTGCATAGTTTTTTGCCATTGTAAGAGCAATTTTTAAAGGTGATGTTAGAAAACTTTCTGGCATCGTCAAGCCCAAGCATCGTATTTCGGGGTCTGTTTGAACTATTGTCCGAAGAGCTTTTAACCGCTGGATTGTCCTGTCTAACATTTTCAATCAAAATATTACTATAATCCACTAACGCATTAGAATTATTGGGGTTTGCCATCTTGAAATAAAATGGTGGAAACGCTGGAAAAGGGTCTTCTACCAACACGTTTTTAATTTGAACATTTTTGATTACGTTTCCCGGCTCTCTTTCTCTAAACGAAATAACTCTTCCACCCTCCCAATAATGCCAAAATGCTCGATGATATATTACTTTAATATCTTTGAAGAAACTTGACTCCATAGTCGTTGCACCTTTGGTGACAAACAGCACAGAACCATTGAAGTCACTCCAACAGACACAATTACTAATTTTCACATTATCACCACCATAATAAAAGTGGTCATCCTGACATCTAAAAAAACAATCTGTGATTGTCGAGTTTTTGAATGCATTTAAACCATCGCCATTGACACGCCAACCCAATATTTTCAAATTTTTATAAATATTGACTTTTGTAGGGTCATCTGAGGTGTTATTCATATTAAAAGTATGGTGAGCTGGGTCAACTATTACAAAGCCTTCGAGCCGAACACTTGATGACTGATAGGTAAACGGCTTGTTGAATTTTTCGCCTGGTGCTCTGGGCACTTCTTCCCCGCTTAAAGCACCCGACCCATAAATTGACCAATTAGCAATCGCAGAACTTCCCCATGTGTCGGGTGGTTGAATGGTTCCGTGAACAACTGCATTGCCTGGAACATACAAGACTTTGTTTGAACTCATCACGTAAGGTGTACCAACTCGGTGAATACCTGGCTTAAACACAAGGGTATCCCAAGTGCTGCTGTTAGGGATAGTTTCTCCTGGATTTAAGGCATAAACTCTCGGATTTGTGAGTTTTGGTTCCTTGAATAATGCATTCGCAAATAGCGAAATGGTGTGTACGGGTGGTCCAGAATATCCCATTCCAGTATATTTGTCCTCCATTTGCCCATCAATATCAACATTGACATTGGATGGATTTTGAAAAGTAATATAGGCTTTTCCATTAATTATTTGTGCCGCCGATGCGTGTCCAACGGGTCTGACCATCGCCTTAGTGATAGCCGCCCCGCCAACCTTCGCAATTTCCACTTCAACGGCAGTTCCAGAAAATTCAAAGGCAATCCAAGAAGCTGTCCAATTCGTCAAAATTGGTACATATCCATTTTGGTTTGACCCATCAGGGTTATTAATGCGGGTTTTGCTAAGGGTTTGTAATACGAACGCATCCTGCCAAACGCTTGAACCTACTTGTCTGACACGGCATTGGTATTTATCCGAAGGTGTCCGACCGGGAATAGTAGGAAAGGTTATCAACTGTTGTGCATGGAGAATTACTGTAAAAAACAAAAAACTCAACAGGGATAAATACTGGATTAGTTTTGATTTTTTAATATTTTGCATGTCCTTAACTTGTATTTTTGATATTAAAAGAAGTATAAAAAGGAAAAGGCTTTTCTTTGACATTATCTAATGCTTTTGTCAATAAATATTTGTTTTTTTACTGAAAAATGCTAAAAATACTGAGGGGGGGGTAAAAACGTTTTTTTATTTACAACTCGGAATCCCTGTACCGCCCAAATCAGTGTATTCTTTTAATACGCTTGCATCCGCAAATTTCCAATCGGGTGTAATGGACAGATTTCTGAAAGAATCTGTATGGTATGTCTCATCCATCGTTCTGCTATACGTCACCCACCAGCAATAGGCGTTGCTCATGCAGTCTCGGGCTTTTTCCATTTGACCTGCTTTTTTCAAAGTTGCACCACGGATTTTATAAGCATAATACATACTCAAAGCTGCCAGCTGCTTTACATTTTTTATTGCCACATCTAAGTCTTTGTTGCCATTGCTTTTCATGGTATTGATGAGTGACCATGATTTTTCAGCATCGGCTTGTATTTCATCGGCAACCATATACGCTGTTTTTTTATTCCCGCAAGTGCCTGCTGCTGATGTCGTAATATCGCACCATTCAGAGCCTTTGGCAACCGTGGTTTCATTGGCAAAGCCGTCAATTGTTCTAAATCCACCACACCTTTTTGGGTCACTCCAACAGGCTTCGGGATACCAGTGAAAATCAAGACTCCATTTACCCATAATCATTTCCGTTACTTTTGGGAGGGGGCGTGAAGCCAATGTCCATGCCTCAAAAAGATTGTTGGCAGAAATGGTTGGGTATCTTTTTGCTAACAAATTTTTGAAAACATCATCGCTCACTTGCGGATTATACGCAATTCTTGCCCACAGCATTTCCATGTACCACCTACGTTCCACTTCAAGCTGTCCGTTTTGGCTTTCATCTTTACAGAAGTAGGTGCGGCTTGGGTTGTAGCCATCTGTACCGATATAGATACCAACAACGGCTTCTTTTTTTGGAATTTTCTTCAGAAATTCACGAATGAATTTTGGGTCACCCCAATTGAGGTAGAAAAAATCATCGTTCCTAACAGTCACCCATGTCTTCATATTGAGTTTTGCAATGGCTTGAATCCCATTTGTCCATTTTGGCGTTGTCGTAGAATAAGCGTGTGCTTGGGCGTATTTCACAGAATAATATGAAGTAAGATTTGGTAGGGGTTTCAAAGGGGCATAAGTAGAGTCCCACACTTCGGGGTTTGTTTTGATGCCTCTGTGAATAAGATTGAATTTTCGAGAAGGATTTGCAATCAAATAATCGTTCACTGCCTTACCCATTGC
>JANMYC010000034.1:0-5615 GCA_031381715.1 Saprospiraceae bacterium | reverse complement strand
TGAAAATCTTTTTTCAAAACCAAGATAGTTCCATAAATACTTAATGATCTTGCCAATTGTCCAGTTGCTTCTTCATCCTTATCATTACTATTGAATTGCTTTAGGGCTAATTGATACGCTTTTTCTATATGTTCAAGGGCTTTATCTACTTCTTGGGCTTTCATATAAGTATCAGCTATATCATTTTCAGAAACAATAATATCTCGGGTACTTTTTAATGCCACAGCATAATTCAATGATTGCAATAAATTATCAATGGCTTTATCGTATAAGCCGACTTCTTTTTGCAATAAACCGATACCGTGTAAGCTGCTTTCTATATTCGTTGTATCTTTTACGCTTCGGGCTAATTCCAATGTTTTATCATACCAATTGTATGCTTCTCTGAAATTACCAGCTTTACGGCTCAGAATGGCTATATCGTTGTAAACACTGGCTAAGGCATCATTATCTAATTTTTTAGCTATTTCAATATTATTTACATGTACCTCAATTGCCTTAACCGCCAAACTATTATCTTCATATATGAACGCTAAACCCCTTTGAGCATTGAAAATATCTTCTAAATTACCGCTTGCTTTGGCGATTTCGATTGCTCTATTGGCATATTTGAGGGCTACATTGAGGTTGGTGTAGGAGTATTTATTGGCAATAAAAAAGATTTGGTCAATGGTTTTACCCTGTATATCTTGCTCGATATCAGGGTTCGGATTGAGAGGCTCATTAGACGCTGAGGCATACCCCCTCAGTATTAGACAGCTCAAGAGTATAAAAAAGATTCGAAAATTTCTGGTGTAAAATTTTTTCATTTTTATTGGCGCTTTCAGTTAGGTTTCTGAGACTTCAGAATTATATGCTAAATCAAAATATCTTCGATAGTTGGGGTAGCTAAGTAGGCGTTAAAAATAAACGACATTTTCTGTCGGGCTTGAAATTGTAAAAAATACGGAGCAAAGCGGAGAATTTTCTACAATTTTAAGAGCCGACTTAAAAAAGAAAATGACGGTTATTTAGCCCACAACTCAATAAACTGATTTTTAAATATAAAACAAACCTTGCTCAATAGTCCAGAAGGGGATGAGAAAGAGATTTTTTGAATAACTTCTCAATGGATTGTTGCTGGTTAAAAAATTGTAAATACAACGATATTAATTGATATTAAGATATTGTGATATTAGGATAATATGCTGCTATTCAATGTAATATCTCGATATCTCAATATCAATTGGCAAGTAATGTGCCGATTATTATTATTTCGGTATCTCTCGCCAATATTTTTTCATTTTGGCTCTTTGACAAATTTAGCGAAAAGTAACTTTTGTCATTCTGAGCGCAGCGAAAGAATCTGTATAAATAGTTCATTTTCAATACGTTATACAGATTCTTTCGCTGCGCTCAGAATGACAAAAGCGATTCACCGCTAAAATTGTCAAAGAGCCTTCATTTTTATTGTAGAATTATACCTTTATTACTTATAAAAATAATGCCGAATATCTCATGTTATTACAAAAGGTATTCGGCATTTATTACTGAACTACTTTATCTTATAGTTCGAAATTGGTATTAAAACGGGTTCTGCTTAAAGTAGTCGTAGTAGTACCTCCGCCGGGGCGTTGGCGACGCTTATCATCTCTTCTTAGACCGCCTTTTAATTCAGTCAATTCTGAAATAGAAAGTGTCTCTTCAAATGAAAGCATATTTTTGATTTCTGTTATTTTTTTCATCGACTCTATTTTGTTACCAATGGAGAATCCAATAATAATAATAATTAGGAAATAATGTTTTTAGATGAGTTGTCATGATTTATACCTTAAAATATCTACGAATTTATACTCAAAAGTATTAAAGTGTAGAGATGCCGCCACCCGGGCGTACGCGACGCTTGTCATCATTGACAACATTGTTACCGTTATTGCCATTACCATTATTACCGTTACCGTTATCAGCACCACCTTTTACATGAATCATTTGAGAAGGCGTTAAAATTCCTGAAATCTTGATGTTTTTTAATATATTCATCGCTAAAAATTTTAGTTTAATTGTGAAATTATACAAGTTTTATCCGGTTTATTGGGACTTTCTAAAAAATAATGCCGAATACCAGGTAGCATTTATTGCTTTAGATACTCGGCATTGCTATGTGAACTACTTTATCTTAAAGTTCGAAATTGGTATTAAAACTGGTTTTGCTTAAAGTAGTCGTCGTCGTACCACCACCAGGGCGTTGACGACGTTTGTCATCTCTTCTTAGACCACCTTTCAAATCCACAAGCTGTGATGTTGAAAGCGTTTCATCTAAAGAAAGCATGTTTTTAATTTCTGTTATCTTTTTCATTGACTCAATTTTGTTGTCTTCTATATTGAAAACTACTAATTAGAAAATATTGTTTTTTGATGTCATGTCATGGGATACATATATATATCCAACATTTTCACTTTAACGAATTAAAGTGTAGTGATGCCACCACCTGGGCGGTCACGGCGCTTATCATCAAGAACAACAGCTACTACTAAAGGGTCAAGTCCACCTTTTACGTTTGACATTTGAGAAGGTGTAAGAATTTCAGAAACTTTGATGTTATTTAATTTTTTCATCTTAAGAAATCGGTTAAATTGTTAAAAAATGATTCGTTATCAAAAATTAAGTAGGCATAATTCATGCCATTTTTTGTTTTAGTTGTTAAGGTTTTGGTTTTTAGGGATTCTATTTTTTAATAAAAAATTAGAATTCGAAGTACCTTGAGCTTTTTGTAAAGCTGCTCGGGCTTGTAGTAGTAGTGCCACCACCGGGGCGTTGACGGCGTTTATCGTCGCGGCGAAGTCCACCTTTTAATTCTATTAACTGCGTATTATTTATTAGTTCTGAGTTAGAAAGGCTGTTCTGAATTTCTGAGATTTTTTTCATAAGTTAATTTTGATATGCCAGAAAGCGGCTAATGGTTAAAAATGGTATTAAAACGGCTCCATCATCTGTTGTAAAATTTTTAGAGCGTCGTAATACCGCCTCCTGGACGTGGTGGGCGTTTGTCATCTGCAACTACTGCAACTACTGCTGTTGTAATAGCCGTAATATTCTGAGTGGTAGTAGCTGTTGGATCATAAGCAGCAACACCAGCGCTGATTATAGCACTCCATGTAGCACCTCCTTTTACATCTGACATTTCTTTGGTCGATAGCATATTTACCGACTTGATGTTTTTGATTGTCATAGGATTAATAATTTTTGATTAAAAAAAATAAATTGTAAGAAATAAATTTCGCTAACACAATCAAAAGTATTCCGTCACAGAGTCAATTATTGTCCCATTTTCGCTGGTTAGTGACGGAGTTTTTTTATTAAATTAAAATTTATTTTATTTTTTAAAATGTTTAAAATCAAAAAAGTAGCCTTTTTATTTTAATATCAATTCGATTGAATCGTGTCTGATTTTCGGTGGGGTTTAAATCAAAAAAATAACCCTTAAAGCCAATAATTAGACTTTAAGGGTTAGATGTGAAATTATAAAAATACTTTATTTGACCAGATTCTCAACCGCTGCTTCCATTTTCTCGAATTCGAACCCCCTCAGTATAGCTGCCATTTTGAGTGCAATTTCGTCGGTGCAAAGGTTTCCGATGCTCCCTTCGTGCGTATGATGCACCTTTTTATCCGTTTTAAATTGATTATTTTCAATGGATTCGCCTACTTGCTTGTAGGCATCTCTGAATGGCACCCCCCTCAGTACAAGGTTGTTAACTTCCTCTACACTGAATAAATAATTGTATTTTTCATCATCCAGAATACCTTTTTTCACTATTATATTACCCAACATAAAAGTTAAAATATCCAAACAAGACTTTAATTCATCAATTGCAGGGAAAATAATCTCTTTCATCAGCTGAAAATCTCTGTGATAACCACTCGGCAAGCTGCTCGTTAATAGCGCAATTTCAGTCGGTAAGCTCTGCAAACGGTTGGCTTTTGCCCTGATGAGCTCAAAAACGTCGGGATTTTTTTTGTGCGGCATAATACTGGACCCGGTTGTCAGTTCAGTGGGTAAACTAATAAAATCAAAGTTTTGATTGATATACAAGCAAATATCCATTGACATTTTAGCTAATGTATGCCCAAAGGCAGCCAGACTAAATGTCACAAAATGCTCAGTTTTGCCACGACCCATTTGAGCATGTACAACATTATAATTCAAATTATCAAAACCCAAAAGCGATGTCGTAAGCGTCCTGTTTATTGGCAAGTTCGAACCATAACCCGCTGCTGAGCCTAAAGGATTTTGATTCACAATTTTATAAACTGCCTGTAAAAGCTGCATATCATCGGTCAATGTTTCGGCATAAGCTCCGAACCATAAGCCAAAACTGGAAGGCATGGCTATTTGTAGGTGCGTATAGCCGGGCAAAAGCACATCTTTATATTTTTCGCTCTGTGATTGTAAAACGGCGAAAAGTGCAGTGACCCCCTCAGTAATAGACTTCAATTCCGCTCTAAAATAGAGTTTTAAATCCACCAGCACTTGATCGTTCCTGCTTCGAGCCGAGTGAATGCGCTTGCCCTTGTCGCCCAAAAGCCGTGTCAAAAGAAATTCTACCTGCGAGTGAACGTCTTCCACTCCGTCTTCAATCACAAAATCACCCTCTGATGCCTCTTTATATAATTTTTTTAAAGCTTCGCTGAGTGCCTCAAAATCTACTGGCTCCAAAAGCCCTACTTCTTTGAGCATGGTGATATGTGCCAATGAGCCTAAAATATCATAAGGAGCAAGCCTTAAGTCCATTTCTCTATCCCGTCCAACGGTAAATTGTTCAATTGCTTTATCGGTAGAAGTCTGTTTTTGCCAAAGTTTCATAATAGATAATTAATTGTCTTTATTAAAAAATGCAAAATTCGACTTTTCGATTGACTTTTTATTAAAAAAAATGCGTTTCGTATATGTGCAAAAAGTGTATTTCAAGCGTTTAAATATTTATTTTTAATATTTTTTATAGTCCGTTGCTAAAATTACCCTTATTATAATAGGCATTTTACTTGACTATTATCAAATAATTACTGCATATTTGTACAGTCAATAGTAAATTCACTATATAAACATGTTAATTAATCAACTTTTTATTCGAGTAGTCTAATCCTTAATCCCTTTCACGCTTTGCATTGCCACTAATTTCAATTGATAGCTTTATTTCTGAATTTCAAGAGATAAGTACGGCTATTGGAAATAAATATCATCCTGTATCTACCCTATTGGTAAACCAAACAATTTTTAAATTAGAAATAAGAAAACTATCGACTTTTATTAACTCCATTTATCCAAATGACCCTATTTTATCATGAAATGAATATTTTAGATGGATTCTAATATTCAGTACCATTTTTAGAGAAAGAGCGAGTAAGGTTAGGATAGTTTTGTCCGCTTAGGCTTCGTATTAAAAAAGAAACGGAGTCGATAGTTAATTCTATCGAAACCGTTTCTTCTTTTAAAGGATTCTTTTTAGGCGTAAAGCAAAAAATAAAGTACCCAAATTGGTTATTATATTTTCTTTAATCAAGATAAATTTTTTGAGAAATAATGGATTATTTAAAGAAAATTTAGGGCAGAGTAAAGGAAATAGAATGACTAATT
>JANMYC010001600.1:0-1828 GCA_031381715.1 Saprospiraceae bacterium | reverse complement strand
CGGACTATTTATAATGCCAAATTACAAGGTAATTCAGAGCTGAAAAACTTGAAACTTGGAGCAAGTGGTACATATTTATATGAAATAGTTTCTGGTGATCAGCGCATCTCAGGTAAAATATTTGTGGCTGAATAAGTCAGGAGTGTAATCTTTATGTTCATAATGAAAGATTTGGGCAGTGGATGTATTTCCACTGCCTTTTTCATTACCTAAAACCATGCGGTCATTGCAAAAGTCATCTGTAAAAAATATCGATTTTATTGAAAATCCATATTTATAAAATACGGGTTTTCAAAGAATTGAATTTTTTTAAAAACATATAAACAGATAAATATATTTTATTTAATTATTTTTTGGTATCTAAATTGATAGTCTATGTAAGCATACTATTAGATTTATCATTTAACTATCATCCAATGAATAACTTCAAAGAGAAACGAATCATCATTTTAATTATCTTGCTCACTTGTATTTTAATTAACAACACATTTTCACAAAAACTGAAACCACTCGCCCAGTTAGTCAAAGAGACTAAAATCGCCAAAATTTTTTATTCCGCAAAACCGTTTGAAGCTTCTCTCAACGTAAGAGGAAGCTCTAATCAAAGGAAATATGGCACTTATTTAAAAGAAGAATCTGTGGTAAAACTATCAGACAGGGCATTTCAACGCCTATACGATAATACTAATGGCGCACTCACTTTAACGATTCCTTATAAAGGGAACAATATTGAATTGGAAGTAGTGGAGCAAGAAGTCGTTTCAGAAGATTTTACAATTAAAACAAGCCAATCAAGCCGCCCAACCTTACAAAACACTCAAGGCAAATTTTATCGAGGAATCGTTAAAGGTGACAATGAATCAATGGTTTCACTCAGCATTTTTAATGATGAAATGATGGGTCAAATTTCATCTGAATCGCTGGGTAACATTACCATCGCAAAAGCACCTACCAGCGAATCTTCCAACGATTATTTGATTTATGCCGATGATGATTTGCTCATTCATGGGGATTTTCACTGTGAAACCGCTGATTTGGATTCTATCCCAAGGCGTTTGAATATTTCAACGAGGGGTGCGGAACAACCCATTTTAAATAAAAAATTACGCATTTATTATGAATGTGATTATGATTTGTATTTAAATAAAGGAAGCAACGTAGATAGTGTAGAGAGATATGTAAGGAGCGTTTTCAATAATGTAGCCACCATTTATATGAATGAAGGCATTACCATGACTATTTCTAACATTTTTGTTTGGACATCTCCTTCGCCTTATTCTCGCACAAGCTCCAATATGGCTTTATATAGTTTTGCCTTAGCGAGAGGCAATAATATTAATGCCGATTTGGGTCAATTACTAACGTACGGTGGCAATGCAAGGGGTGGATTGGCATACGTTGGCACATTATGTTACCCAAGTTATAGTTTTTCCTACGCCAATATCAATGACACTTACGCCGAATTTCCGACTTATTCATGGACGGTTATGGTCATGGCGCATGAATTGGGGCATAATTTAGGGTCGCAACATACCCAATGGTGTGGCTGGCAAGGAGGCCCCATTGATAATTGCGCGCGGGCAGAAGGCTCTTGTACCACGGTGGGGCCCGCGCCAGTGAATGGTGGGACTATCATGAGTTACTGCATGGGCTCGCCCTATGGTGTAAAATTTTCAAATGGTTTTGGGCCACTTCCTGGCGGGGTCATACGGAATATGGTCAGTAGCTCCAATTGTTTGGCATCTATTTGCGCTTCAACGGTGAGCCCTAATATTAAAAATGTTACTTTAACCAGTGCTGAATTGGAGTGGGCACCCGTGAGCGATGC
>JANMYC010001598.1:0-5984 GCA_031381715.1 Saprospiraceae bacterium | reverse complement strand
CACAATAGCAGCAACTTTGTTGGCTTTTAATGTGCGAACAGCAGCGTCTGCGCCTCCTTTGAATTTGTAATATCCAGCCACTGTGTAAGTGTTCGCTGAATTTTCCATTTTCACAGCTTCTGAATGGCTAAAGCCAATCTTTTTCAATTTTGCAACCAATGCCTCAGCGTTGTCTTTGCTTGCAAAAGAACCCGCGATAACCATAAATTCTCCTGCGGTTTCACCGTCATCGAATTTAACTTTAGCAGGAGCTGATTTGGATGCGGGGCTTTTAATACCCTTTGAAGTGACGGTTGGTTTCTTTTCAGAAGAAGCAATGCCATCATCTGGACCAGTGCTTTTGCTTGATTTAATGTCATCTTCTATCGTTACTTCTTTTACTTCAGAAGCAGCAGACTTTTTGTCGTAAGAAGATACTGAAGGCTCAGAGATAGAACCTTTTGAAAGCAAATCGCCATCCACAGAACTTTTGATTGAATCCATGGAAAGTGCAGCAGTAGAACTGCCCGCAATACTGCCAAGAGTATCTACATAACCACCTAAAGTGGATGTGCTTTCAACGCTCGGGTTGAGCTTTTGCTTCCTTTTGCTTGACTGATAAACAAGGTAAACGAGTGCGCCAACTACTGCCAAAACTGCAGCATAAGTGAGATTTCTAAACGAATTAGGTCCCATAGTGTGTGCTTGATTTTAATGTAAAAAAATAATGTTTCATCCATTGGGAATATTCCCATACTGTTTCAAGTAGCTAAGTTAAGGACTTTTTTTAAATTATTGAAATTCAATCTATTATTGTGTTAAATTTTTAACAACTTAATTGGAAAAATGCACTTTTTAAGGTATAAAGCCGAGATTTTTTGAAAAATTCATGAACATTTTCCTTCTTCTCAATAGTAATACTTCATGCTTTATATATTTTATATTTTAAATGTAAAAAATGCTTAATTTCACTAACTCATCTTTTACTATTTTGAAGTGGTGAAATTTTAGAATAAGATTCATTTTAAGAAAAATACAGTTCACGGTACCAAAACGACTGTTCACAATTTATACTTTGTCATTAAATCGCGTTTGATAGACTTTTGTAGGGTAAAATTTTAGAAGGCTTCAAGTAATTCACGTTTTATAACTACAAAATTTTTTAAAATGAAAACCACCCGACTCTTATTGGCTTTAATCTTCATGGTTCATGGATTTCAGTCATTCGCTCAAATTAGCCAAACCCTCAAAGGAACTATCATTGATAAGCAAAGTGAATCTCCTTTGGTGGGAGCTGCTGTTCAAGTTTTAGGCATCAACCCTGTATTGGGTTCGGTGGCTGATGAAAATGGTAATTTTGAAATTAAAAATGTGCCTACAGGACGCCACACGATTCAAGTGACTTTTATTGGTTACAATCCTGCAACCATTCCAAACATAGTCGTCAATGCAGGTAAAGAAACAATTCTAAACCTTTCCCTCGAAGAATCGGTCACTAAATTGGATGCAGTGGTAGTGAGCGGCAAAGCAGAAAAAACGGCTACGAATAATGAATTGGCCACTATTTCTGCGCGACAATTCAACGTGGAGGAAGTGCAACGCTTCTCTGGCGGGCGTAATGATGTGTCTCGCTTGGTTGCCAATTTTGCGGGTGTTGCCGTGGCGAATGATTCCCGCAATGACATCGTGATTAGAGGTAATTCGCCATCGGGCGTTTTATGGCGTTTGGAAGGTATTCCGATTCCCAATCCGAACCATTATTCTACTTTGGGTGCTACGGGTGGCCCCGTTTCGGCATTGAATCCGAATATGATTCGCAATTCTGATTTTTTAACGTCGGCTTTTCCCTCTGAATATGGCAATGCTACGGCGGGCGTTTTTGATATAGGTTTGCGGACGGGTAATAAAGAAAAATACGAATTCACGGCGCAATTGGCGGCATTCACTGGTTTTGAAGCGATGGCAGAGGGACCCCTCAGTAAAAAGACCGAAAATGGCACTCCGAATGGTAGTTTTGTGGTCGCTTATCGCCATTCGTTTGCGGAAGTTGCTACTGCTGCGGGTTTGAATATAGGTACAAAAGCAACGCCTAAATATAAAGACTTTACTTTTAACGTCGATTTAGGGCAAACTAAGTTGGGTAAATTTTCACTATTTGGTATCGGTGGATTGAGTACCATTGATTTTATCGGAAAAGATTTGAAAGAGGATGATTTCTTTGCTGACCCTTCCGAAGATGCTTATGCAAAATCTAAATTGGGTATTTTAGGGCTTCGCCATAATATTTTAATTGATAATAATACGTATGTCCGCACCGTGGTTTCAGGTTCATATTCAGGTAATCAATATAATGTGTATAAAGACAGAGACAATGAAATAAAAAAGCACGTAACGAGTGTAGATGATGCGACCGTGAATTATCGTGTATCCAGCTTTTTAAATAAAAAATTCAATTCGCAGTGGTCAATGCGTTCTGGGTTTTTATATCAAAATTTGAGATTAAAAACGGATACCCGCGACCGCGCTAACTCAAAAGAATGGGCTTATGATCGAAAATTCAATGGAGATATGAACTTAGTGGAAGTGTATTCTCAAGCGCAATATAAAGCCAATGACCGTATCACCATCAACGGCGGCGTGCACACCCAATATTTGGATATTAGTAAAAAGTATGCTTTTGAGCCGCGTATGGCTTTCAATTATCATATTTCACCGAAGCAGACTTTCAATATCGGTTATGGTTTGCACAGTCAAATGCAGGCGTTGCCAGTGTTATTCGTAGAAGAAATTCAGAGAGATGGCTCTTTAAAAAAGACTAATTTAGACCTTGATTTTACTAAAAGCCATCATTTTGTTATGGGTTATGATGTAAAACCTTCGACGGATTGGCACGCTAAAACCGAAATTTATTACCAAATACTGAGGGGGGTACCTGTTGAGTCCACGCCATCCAGTTTTTCGATTTTGAATGCAGGTGCAGATTTTGGTTTTCCTACGAAAGGGTCACTTGTAAATGATGGTACTGGTTGGAACGCGGGGGTGGAAATGACGGTTGAAAAATTCTTTTCACAAGGTTGGTACATGCTTCTAACGGGTTCGATTTTTGATTCAAAGTATAAGGGTTCAGATGGTATAGAGCGCAATACAGCTTTCAACAGCAATTATGTCGCTAATTTTTTAGCGGGAAAAGAGTTTAAATTTGGTAAAACTAAGCAAAACGCGTTCACAATTGATACCAAATTCACTAATGCTGGTGGCCGTTACGAAACGCCAATTGATTTTGAAGCGTCGAAATTAAAAGGTGATGAGGTGTATATCAATTCTCAAGCATATAGCCAAAGGTTGTCGGGGTATTTTCGTTGGGATGTCAAATTGGGATATACTTTGAATTCATCAAAACGTAAATTTACGCAACAATTTTTCCTTGATTTTCAGAATATTACGAATAACAAAAACATATTCCAACGCCGTTATTCTGCCACAAAAAATCAGATTTACAATGTCTATCAAATCGGCTTTTTCCCCGATGTTTTGTGGAGAGCACAATTCTAAATTAAAATTAATATCAAATACTGTATTTTTGGTGAAAATTAAAAAACCTACTCATGTTCAGCAATAGTAAAAATGAAATAAAATAAAATATGAGTTTAAAGACTTCTGGTTTCGGCTAATTGGCACACCGTTAGTAGGTTTTTTAATTCCACCAATATTTTTTAATAAGCCCATTGAAAATACAATCGATTTTTGGCAAAAAGTTTTAGTGTCAACACTTTATACAACTATTTATTGGGTTATATGTCGCTATTTTTTCATCAAAGGGAATGAAAAATATCATAAAGTCGAAGATAATACTAAGAGAATTAGATGGATTTTGACTTTGTGTTTTACCTTTATATTTACGTTTTGTAACTTTATTCACTTCTGTATTGAACCATATTTGGGCATTGCCGAAAAGCAAATACCTTCCTCAATACAAATCAACGCTGCCAGTTTTGTGAGCTTTATTGCCATTGCTGGCATGTACGAGAGCATGCGCTATGCACAGCTTTGGAAAAATACTTTAGTTGAAAAAGAGCGGTTAGAGAAGGAAAACTTAGCGTCACAATTAGAGGGTCTTCGCAACCAAGTGAATCCACATTTTCTCTTTAATTCGCTCAATACTTTGATTCAGATTATACCCGAAAATCCTGATACTGCCATTCGGTTTGTGAGACAATTATCAAAAGTGTATCGATATATTCTTGAAATGAAAGATTCAAGAACTACCGCATTGAGCAATGAGTTAGAGTTTTTAAATGCTTATATTTTCCTTTTAAAAGAGCGCTTTGGGGATAATTTGAATGTCAATACAGCTGCAAATATTCTTGAAGAAGGTCAATGTGATACTCAAATAGTGCCCTTAGCTTTGCAAATTGTACTTGAAAATGCCATCAAACACAATATAATTTCTACTGAAAAGCCATTGAAAATTGAAATTTACGTTGAAAGTGGCACTAAATTGATAGTAAGAAATAACCTTCAACGCAAAAATCAAGTGCAGGAAGGTACAGGTACAGGTTTGCAAAATATCAACAACCGCTACGCATTGGTAAGTGGTAAACAGATTGATGTGATAGTGACCCCTCAGTATTTTACGGTTGTGATGCCGCTTTTGAAAATTGAAACGGTAAAAGACTCACCATTAGATGCAGTACCTGTATAAAGCTGAACTCAGAAAGTATTTTAATTAAAAAGCAATAAAACTAAGTAAATATGACTTGGCAACGATTTTTTGAAATGTGGCAAAATGCTTATATCAACATCGGCACTCGATATTTTTTTATGGCGGGTATCATTTTTTTTCTATTCTATATCGTTTTTAAAAATTTGTTCGCCGCGCGCAAAATACAGTCCAAATTCCCTCAGTTAAGCGATTATGGACGTGATATTTTTTACTCAATTATATCTATTGCCATATTCGCCGCCATTTCAGTATGGACATTTTTTATCATAAAACCCTATACCAATATTTATGATAAAATCAGTGATTACGGCATGCCTTATTACTATTTTACCTTTATTTGGATGTTTTTCCTGCACGATGCCTATTTTTATTGGTCGCATCGCTTGATGCATCACCCGAAGATTTTCAAGTATGTGCACCTCATTCACCACAAATCTAATAATCCGTCACCGTGGACTGCTTATGCTTTTCATCCATTAGAAGCTGTTATTGAAGCACTGATAGTGACAGTTATTGCTTTTTCGATACCTACGCACCGCTCCGCCATTATTATTTATATGCTTTTTCAAATAGCTTATAATGTATATGGTCATTTAGGTTTTGAAATTTTCCCTGCTCGTTTCAATAAAAATTGGTTCGGAAAATGGTTGAACACTTCCGTAGCGCACAACATGCACCATAAATATTCGGTTAAAAATTATGGTTTGTGGACGACTATTTGGGATAGAATGATGGGTACGATGCACGAGAAATACGATGAAGCCTATGAAAATGCCACTGAAAGCTCTATTAAAGTTATAGAAACAAAAGCTGAGCGTATTGCTGCTTGATACAGTGTTAAACCGCAAAATGTAAAATTTTAAATGTAAAAGTGTTATTTGTTGACCTTTTGCGGTTTTATATTTAAAATTTTACATTTTGCGGTTCCTAAATTTTAATTTAAAACATTCACTATCAATACTATATGAAAATTCTCATCATCGAAGACGAGCAACCCGCCGCGAAGCAACTGACTAAAATGCTGCAAAAAGCTGACCCCTCAGTATCCATCATCGAAACCATAGATAGCGTGGAGGCTTCAGTCAAGTGGCTCAATACTTTCCCCTCGCCTGATGCAATTTTTATGGATATTCAGATTGCGGATGGATTGAGTTTTGATATTTTTAATCATGTCAATATAACTTCGCCAGTCGTTTTTACCACGGCTTTTGACCAATATGCCATCAAAGCATTCAAGGTAAATGCCATTGATTATTTATTGAAACCGATTGATGAAGAGGAA
>JANMYC010001577.1:0-2351 GCA_031381715.1 Saprospiraceae bacterium | reverse complement strand
CCGATTTTGTGTGGTGACCCGCATTTGGGACTTCGTTTGCCTTCAATTTGGTATGAAATAGAGATTTCAACGCCTGAAATGAATGTTTATGGTGTGTCTTTGCCAGGACTTCCTTCGGTGATTATTGGTTTTAATGACCACATTGCTTGGACTCAAACCAACGTGGGGCATGATGTGGCTGATTGGTATTCCATAAAATGGAAAGATAACAACAGAACGGAATACCTATTGGATGGCAATTATAAAAAGGCAGATATTCGCATCGAAGAGATTAAAATCAAAGGTGCACCCAGTGTGATGGATACAGTTAAGTATTCCGTGTGGGGACCAGTGGTGTATGAAAACGACACACTACCCCTCAGTAATATGGCATTCCATTGGGTTGCCAACGAAGTGCAAGAGTCTTCTATTAAAACTTTCGTCAAACTCAATAAGGCGAAAAACTATGCAGAGTATGCCGATGCCATTCAAGATTTCAATGTGCCTGCTCAAAACTTTGCCTTCGCTTGTAAAGACGGGGATATTGCTCTGAAAGTCCAAGGCATGTTCCCGATAAAAGAGAAAGGTCAAGGTCGTTTTTTACAAGATGGTTCACTTTCGGCGAATAATTGGAAAGGGTACGTGCCTAAAGGTCAAAATCCGCAATACCGCAATCCTTCAAGAGGTTTTGTATCGTCAGCCAATCAACATTCAACTGACCCAAGCTATCCTTTTGCTTATCATTCCGAAACTTTTGAGCCGTACAGGGGGCGCATTTTGAATAGGTTTTTAGCGCAATCCGACACTTTTACAGTAGAAGATATGATGAAATTGCAAAACAACAATTACAGCCTCATGGCAGAAGAAGCCCTGCCCAATATGATAAAAAACTTGGATACAGCTTCTTTGAACCCCGTTGAAAAAGGATTTTTAACAACATTGCAAGGTTGGAATTATACTTATGATGCTGATTTGGTCGCACCCGTTTATTATGAAGAATGGTTTAATTCTTTTTATGAAGCCACTTGGGATGAAGTCAGTTCTCAGAAAAATGCTAAAAACATATCCTTACCGAAAATATGGAGAACAGTATTTTTATTGAGAGATGAGCCGAACAGCAAATATTTTGATGTGGTGTCCACCGCTGATAAAAAAGAGGTATCTAAAGACGTTTTAACCGAAGCATTCAAAAAAATGGCGGCAAAAATAGCTTTATTAACCACTGAAATGTCCACAAAATATCCAGAAACACCTACCTTGACTTGGACGCATTATAAAGATACCGAGATTCCACACATATCTTCTATTCCGGGAATGGGGCGCGCTCATATATCGAATGGCGGTTACGGAAAAGCTTTAAATGCAGTTAAAAAAGACCACGGACCTTCTTGGCGGATGATAGTGGAATTGGGCGATACACCGCGTGCTTTTGTGGTTTACCCAGGTGGTCAATCAGGTAATCCGGGTAGTAAAAACTACGATGATTTCTTAGGAAAATGGACAAAAGGCGAGTATTATGAAGCCATTTTCATGCGTAAAGCGGATGAAAAAAATGCTCGAGTGACCGTTGTTCAAGAGTTTAAAAAAGCGAAATAAGTGTATTTTCTGATAACTTCGGAAATCTTAGTTTTTATGTATTCCAACGGGTTTTAACCCGTTGTTTCATTCAAAACAATGGGTTAAAACCCATTGGAATCAACTTAAACTTTTCAGAATGAGCTAAAATCAGAGATTTCCGAAGTCACCAGTATTTTATTAAAAATAGAAAAAAGATAAATCATGTTAGATAAATTAAATGACTTAAAAAATAAAGGTCAATCCTTGACAGATGTTCAAGGACAGATGACTAATCTGAAGGAACAAGGTGCCTCATTGAAAGAAAAAATCATTGGATTTGGCAAAGGAGGAGCCGCCGTTTTAATAGTTGGTTTGATAGCCCAACTCTTTTTACCGTGGTGGAGTATTGCTGTCGTTGCTTTTTTAGTAGGCATTTGGGCAAGCGAATCACCGGCTAAAAGTTTTGCTTATGGCACCGCCGCGGTCACTTTATTATGGGCAGTTTATGCAGGCATCCAAAGCAGCGCCAATGCGGGAATGATCAATGGTTCTATCTCTAAAATGCTCGGCGGTGCTGTTTCAGGCACTCAATTGATATTCTATACAGGCTTAATAGGTGGTTTAGTGGGCGGAATGTCAGCTATGACTGGTACCATGCTGCGTCAATTGATAAATAAAGAATAGGAGATAGAGCCAAAAGTGATAATTCTACAGAACTGTTAAAGGTTTAATATTTAAAGTATTGATAATGAAATTTTTAAGCTTTTAAATGAGTCCTTTAGGACTCACACATTTATAGAAAAATTTATTAAAAT
>JANMYC010001539.1:0-1538 GCA_031381715.1 Saprospiraceae bacterium | reverse complement strand
ACCGTTGAAAAACGAGCGCGTTGGTGCTTGGCAGAAAGCGTGAATTTAATCGGGTCAACCGCAGGACGTGTACGGAGGTAATACATACCTGTTTTCAAGCCTTTTTGCCATGCGTAGAAGTGCATAGAAGTCAGTTTTGAGAACGTTGCATTTTCCATGAAAAGGTTCAACGATTGAGATTGACAGATAAATGCCCCTCTATCAGCCGCCATATCAATGATGGCTTTCATTGAAAGTTCCCACGATGTCTTGTACAAATCTTTTAAAGAATCTGGAAGACCCTCGATATTTTGGATTGAACCATTCGCTGCGATGATGATTTCACGCGTTTCTTCATTCCAAATACCCAGACGAACGAGGTCATTTAAAAGGTGCTTATTCACCACAATATGCTCACCCGAGAGTGTTCTTCGGGTGTAAATATTCGTTGTATAAGGCTCAAAACACTCATTATTGCCCAAAATTTGGGAAGTTGAAGCAGTTGGCATCGGTGCTAATAACAATGAGTTGCGCGCACCTACTTTCATCACTTTTTCACGTAAAGCGTCCCAATCCCAACGTTTTGTCGGCTTGACACCCCACATATCGAATTGGAACTCGCCTTTACTGAGGGGGCTACCCTGGAATGTTTCATAATGCCCAAGTTTCTCAGCCAATACCACGGATTCGGTCATGGCTGCGAAATATATGGTTTCAAAAATATCTTTATTCAATTGACGGGCTTCAATGGAGTCAAACGGGAAACGCATCAAAATAAATGCATCTGCCAAACCTTGAACGCCCAAACCAATCGGACGGTGGCGCATATTGGAATACCGCGCTTGTTCCACTGGATAGTAATTGATGTCAATAACTTTATTCAAATTGCGCGTAGCCACACGGGTAATATCGAATAATTTTTGGAAATCAAATTCACCTCGGCGGGCATCCACAAACTTCGGTAATGACAATGACGCCAAATTACAAACCGCCACTTCATCCTTAGAAGTGTACTCCATAATCTCAGTACAAAGATTAGATGAGCGGATAGTACCCAAGTTCTTTTGATTGGATTTTTTATTAGCAGCGTCTTTGTATAAAATATAAGGCGTGCCTGTTTCAATCTGAGATTCCAATATTTTATGCCATAATTCACGAGCAGGAATCGTTTTACGAGCTTTGCCTTCGCGCTCGTAACGGTGATACAACTCTTCGAACTCGCCACCGTAAGTATCAAATAGTTTAGACGCTTCATTCGGGCAGAAAAGTGACCATTCTCTGTCAGATTTCACGCGCTCCATGAAAAGGTCTGGAATCCACATTGCATAAAACAAGTCACGCGCGCGCATTTCCTCTTTACCATGGTTCTTTTTCAATTCCAAAAACTCAAATACATCGGCATGCCAAGGCTCTAAATAGACTGCGAATGCACCTTTGCGCTTGCCGCCGCCTTGGTCAACGTAACGTGCTGTATCATTAAAAACGCGCAACATCGGGATAATACCATCCGATTGTCCGCCTGTTCCTTTGATATATGAACCCGTTGCTCTGATATTGTG
>JANMYC010000201.1:0-2219 GCA_031381715.1 Saprospiraceae bacterium | reverse complement strand
AATTTTTGGCCGCTGTAAGATCTCCCCGCCATAATGCCACGAGGATTGAATAATAAATCATCCAGTTCTCAGTGTGGGGACTGAGGCGCATCGTGGCATTAATGGTGATTGTCGCCTTCTCGGTGTCACCGCTATAGAGATAGACCTGCGCCAGGAATCCGAGTGACCAGGAATCGCTCGGTGCTAAAGCAACAAATGCCTACACATCCAGCGAGCAAACCGTGTATGTGAACGATATTCCGAGCAATGAACTTGAGAAGTGGTTCAAATTAGAGTCTGAACGTTTCAAAATGGTCATACTTCGCTTGTTTCATACGGAATTGGAGACCGTGTATGAGGAATTCAACATGGTTCAAGACAATGATAACAGAAAGGTTTATCAAGCCATGATGGAAAGCTTGTTTCCGACCCATCCTTACGGAACTCAAACAACTATTGGTAAAGGTGAACACATAAAAAGCCCTTCACATTATAATATTATTGACTTCTTCCAGAAATATTACGTACCCAATAATATGGCAATCGTATTGGCTGGAGATTTTGAGCCCGAAGCAGTGATTGCCCTCGCTGAAAAATATTTCGGTAACTATAAGTTTAGGGAAGTTCCTTCTTTTACTTTTGAGCAACAAGCCCCGTTAAAAGCCACTATCCGAAAAGAAATATGGGGACATCAAGCAGAATATATCCAAATTGCCTGGCGATTGGGAGATATAACGTCTGGAGATTCTGAAATTGCTTCCATGATTGCCTCCATGCTACATAACAATCAAGCTGGGTTAATTGACATTGACCTTGTAAAAAAGCAAAAAGTATTGGAAGCCGCGGTGGGCTCTATGAGCCTAATTGACTATTCCGCTTTTATCATGACGGGCAAGCCACGCCAAGGACAATCTTTAGAGGATGTTGAAAAACTCCTTTTAGGTCAAATTGATAGAATTAAAAAAGGAGATTTCCCTGAATGGCTCATGCAAGCAGTTATCAAGGATTTTAAATACAATCAACTCAAAAACTACGAAAACAACCAATCGCGCGTGGGTTCCATGACCGATTCGTTTGTTAAAAATATTGATTGGGATAAATATATCACCCGTATTGAACGCATGCAAACTATTTCAAAAGATGAAATAATTGCTTTCGCCAATGCCCATTTCAATGATAATTGTGTTATTATTTATAAAAAAACAGGAATTGATACCTCGGTTAAAAAGGTAGAAAAACCCACAATAACACCCGTATCACTTAACAGAACAGAAAATTCCGCCTTCGCGCAGGATTTTTTAAATGAAGAGTCACCACGATTAAAACCCAAATTCATTGATTTTAACAAAGCCATCCAAACTGTATCGTTAGACAATGGTTTGGAGTTGGATTATATCAAAAATACCACAAATGAAACATTTTCCCTTTACTACATCTTAGAAATAGGGCGTAATGCAGATAAAATGCTTCCTTTAGCCATTGGCTATCTGCCTTTTTTGGGGACGGATAAATATTCAGCGGAAGAGCTCGAACAAGAGTTTTATAAATTGGGGCTTTCATTTGATGTTTTCTGCAACGATGAGAGAAGTTATGTCGTTTTGAACGGCTTAGAAGAGTCTTTTACTGAGGGGGTGCGCTTATTTGAGCATATTCTCAATAATGTTCAAGGGAACGAAAAAGTGCTCAAAAATATGGTAGCTGACATTATCAGTAAGCGGGACAACGAGAAAAAAGACAAGCGCGTTATACTACGCAATGCCATGATGAGCTACGCCAAATTTGGTGCTCATTCCCCTTTTTCAGATATTTTATCAAAAGAAACCCTACTGAGCATACAAGCAGAAACCCTTGTTGAAAAAATCAAAAATTTATCGTCGCTACCGCACCGTATTTTTTATTATGGCAATAAAAAGATAAACAGTGTCGCCAAAATTTTAGATAAAGAACATCAGATAGAAGCAAATAAAAAAGCTGATTATACCTTAAAAGAATATCCAGAACTCGAAACCGCAGAAAATAAAGTATTATTTGTTCATTTTCCGATGGTACAAACTGAGGTATTGATGCTTTCTAAAGGAACAGCTCATTATTCTTTGGATGAAAATATTATGTCATCGCTTTATAATAATTATTTCGGTTCGGGTTTATCGTCAATCGTTTTTCAAGAAATTAGAGAAGCACGTGCGCTCGCTTACGCTGCAAATGCGTTTTATAGCAGCCCATCAAAAGTGAATCGTGCG
>JANMYC010001524.1:0-4653 GCA_031381715.1 Saprospiraceae bacterium | reverse complement strand
GACAATATCGCCGTTGGTGATTGTGGGCATCATAGAATCGCCACTAATTTCAAAGGCAACCAAATCACCTTCTAAACCAGGGATGCTGAACTTTGAAAATTCGGCTAAATACTGAGGGGTATCGGCAGTGGTGGCATATCCTGCTACTGCACGGTCTGGCACTAATATAATATTCTGTTTACCGATAAATGATTTATCACTTTGGTATCGAGTCGGTACACTACCAATAGTGCTGTTAAACATATCATTGGATAAACCAAAAACAAAGTTGGCACTTATGTCATAAATATCAAACAGTTTGTTGAGTTGCTCCACTGTAATATTGCGCTCTCCTTTTAAAATAGAGTTAATTACGTGGTTGTAAGTGCCTAATTTGGAGGCAATGTCACTCTTGCCTTTAATTTTGTTTGATTTTTCAAGCTCTTCAAACACAATTTTAAAACGTTTATTGACGATGCTTTCTGAAAATTCACTCATTGGGTAAGTATAGGATAATTTGAATAATGATTATTTTAAATGTTTATTTAGTTGATTATAAGCAAATTGTAGGTATTTTTGATTAATACTTGATTTGTGTTTAAAAACAGATAAAATTATTTTAAAATAAATTCAAAAAAATGTTTAAAATAAATTGTTTTAAAAACTTTTTGTTTTAAATTTGTGTATCAATTAGCAATATTAAAACATAAACATTCATTTTTGCTTGTTGTAAAGATACAATACGTTTTTTAAAGACCAAACAATCATGAGTAATAATAATTCTAAACCCGTTGTTTTAAAAGTCGTTTTCAAACAGGAAACGGATGCCACTGTGCCTCAGCAGCAACCGATTATGAATAATAATCATATTACAGGGGAGTCTTTTGGGGAAGGGCTTGATAGACTTATAAGAAGATTTTATCGACTTAAAGCCGCTTTTATGTATCAAATCGAACGTAGAACGTACGGTTTTTTTGAGCAAAAACACAGTTTAACCATTTTGAAAGTTTGTATATTAGCAATAATTATGCTATTTATACTAAAAAGGGATATTGCGTTTGATTATAAAACCCCTAACTTTGCAGAAGAAAAGACAAATAAAGAGAAAAAGTACACGGACAATCACAATAAAAAAGATTACGCTACACAAGCTTCTTTTGGTAAAGTCGTCACCGACCTTTCACCTGCCTCTCCTGAAGAATTAAGAGAGGGACAAGTCCGAGATTATATTGATAAATTCTCAAATGCCTCCGTTACTGAAATGGACAAATTTGGAATACCCGCAAGTATCACTATGGCTCAAGCCATTATTGAAAGCAGATCGGGTTCCAGTATTTTAGCGGTAAAAAATAATAATCATTTTGGCATTAAATGCTTTTCTAAAAGTTGTCCGAATGGGCATTGCTCAAATCATACAGATGATCACCACAAAGATTTTTTTAGGATTTATAAAGGTTCGCAAGAATCATGGAGAGAGCATAGCAATTTTTTAATGAAAAACAGTTATAAAAAATTGTTGAAATACGGAAAGGATTACAAAGCATGGGCAAGGGGCTTAAGAGAGTATGGATATGCGACTGATGTGAATTACGATAGAAAATTAATAGCAATTATTGAAAGATATGAACTGCACAGATTAGATAATCTATAGGTTCAAATGGGTACAAATTATTATTTAAGGGAATTTATTTTTACTTAACGGCACAAAACCACAACAACTATGTCCAAATTTATTTTTACAGGCTGTCTTTTGCTTTTATTAGCAAGTTTTTTGAATTATCCTGCACAATCGGTTAGCACTAAATCCAACGCTGCTCAGGAATCCAGAGTTATTTTTCCAATTAGTGAGCAAATTAAATTGGCTCGAATGGAAAAACAAATTACATCCAAAGAGTTAGCAAATCGAGTTGGGCTTACTAAGATGAATGTTGAAAAAATTGAGAAAGGACAATTAGTTCCTACTCACGAAATTCTTGAAAAACTTGAAGTTGAGTTAGGTACTCAATTTAATCTCAATGGTTATTAAATAACTATTAAGCCTTTTTAACGAACAAACATGATTTAGGAAAAAACAAATTTATATTTTAACGGCACCGTCTTTAGAGAATTATTCTAAAGACGGTTTTTATTTTTACGAACCTTAGCTTTCAATTTTATTTGAAAAACGAGTTATTCGATAAGTTTTTTTACCTTTGCGTGCTATTTTCAAACAATATTAGAATATCAGGGATGTAAAATATAACTATAAAAAATAATTCCGATTAAAGCAACCTTCTTTGTGACTCTTGGAATTCTTTTTCGTTTGATTTATCCATAGTTTTGAGTGACAATGTTTGGAATATAGTTGAGAAATATTGTAGGTGTTTAATTATCCAATTTCTAACGAAATGTCTGATTTCAAGTCTCAAATAGATTTAGAAAAATTGCCGAAGCACGTAGCAATTATCATGGACGGAAATGGTCGTTGGGCAAAGGCTCAAGGGAAAAACCGTGTATGGGGGCATCGTGAAGGGGTACGCACCGTTCGTGAAATCACGGAAGCGGCGGCTGAATTGGGTATTGATTATTTAACACTTTATACCTTTTCTACTGAAAATTGGAATCGCCCAGCTTATGAAGTCAATGCTTTAATGTTGCTTTTGGTGGATACCGTGAAAGCAGAGATAGACACTTTGATGAAGAATAATATCCGTTTGAAAGCCATTGGAGATATTGAAAAATTGCCTTCAGCTACTTACAAAGCCTTGCTTCAAGGGATAGAACAGACTCGAAACAATACAAGTATGACCTTGGTTTTGGCTTTAAATTACTCGGCAAAGTGGGAAATACTGAGGGGGGTGCAGCGTCTCGCTGAAAAAGCAGCGCGAGGACAAGTGAAGCCAAGTGAAATTACTGAGGATATGTTTGAAACGGAATTAACCACTGCAGGCATGCCAGACCCAGAATTAATGATAAGAACAAGCGGAGAAACTCGGATTTCAAACTTTCTTTTATGGCAGTTGGCGTATGCAGAGTTCTATTTTACTGCAACATATTGGCCAGATTTCAAGAAAAATGATTTTTATAAAGCCATTTTGAGTTACCAGGATAGGGAGAGGAGATTTGGTTTGACAAGCGAACAAATTTAATAAAGTATATTTTTTAAATAAAAAAGTTAAAAATTAGATGGTCAACGGCACAAATCAAGGACTTTATACGTTCTGATGCAGTTGGTTAGTTTTTTAATAAGATTCATATTTTGTAATAAAATAGTATAATGAAAAAAGTCTTTCTATTTATTTTAGGTGTAAACATACTTCTAATTACCAATCAAGCTTATTCCCAAACTGTAAAAGATAGTTTACCCGTTACTACTTATGGCCCAGCAAAGGATTATGAGATAGGGGGTATAAAGGTGACCGGTGCCCAATTTACTGAGCAAAGCGCTATTATTGGTGTAACTGGGCTTCAAGTGGGCAAAAAAATCAAATTCCCTGGTCCAGATGTACCCAAAGCCATCAAGTCCTTGTGGAAACTACGCTTATTTGATGATGTTCAAGTCTTAAAAGAAAAGACTATTGGAGATGTTATTTTCTTTGAAATTTTAATAAAAGAACGCCCTCACATTACGACTTATAGTTACAAAGGTGCTAAAAAAAGCCAGCACGATGATCTGAATAATATTGTCAATCGTTTTATCCCAAAGGGAACAATCGTAACTGAAAGTAATAAAGCCAATGCTACATTTGGTATTGAAAAATATTACAAAGAGAAAGGTTACTTGGATGCAGTAGTAAAGATTCAAGAATTGGCGGATGAAAAACGACCTAATGGCGTAAAGTTGGTTTTTGATGTCAACAGAAACGGTAGAGTCAAAATTCAGAATATTGCTTTTGAGGGAAATACAAGTGCATCTGCTCGTAAATTGCGGAAGCAGATGGATAAAACACATAGAAAATTGAAAATATTTTCTTCTTCAAAATTAGTGAAAGAAGATTATGAGGCTGATAAAAAGAAGATATTGAAATACTATGCTAATATAGGCTATCGTGATGCTCAAATAACGATGGATACAGTTTATCGTGAAAAAGATGGTGATTTACAAATTAGTATGAAAATCAATGAAGGAAGACGCTACTATTTTAGATCAATTGCGTGGAAAGGTAACTCTATTTATGATTCTAAAGTTTTAAGTCAGGTTTTAGGTATTCAAAAAGGAGATATTTATAATCAAGAATTATTAGAGCAACGCTTGCGTTTTAGTCAAGACGGTCGTGATGTGTCTTCATTATACATGGATAATGGTTATTTATTTTTTAATGTTGACCCGACGGAGGTTGCCATTGAAGGAGATTCTATCGATCTTGAAATGCGGATGTATGAAGGACCTCAAGCGACAATTGATAAAGTGACTATCAAAGGTAATGACAGAACAAGTGAGCATGTCATTCGTCGTGAGTTGCGTACTTTACCGGGTGACAAATTTAGCCGTGCTTTAATTATTCGTTCTCAAAGAGAAATTATCAATTTAGGATATTTTAATCAGGAGGCTTTGGGTATTAATACTCCCGTAAATCCTCAGCGTGGTACTGTAGATATAGAATATAAAGTGGAAGAAAAGCCTTCAGATCAACTGGAGTTATCAGCTGGTTGGGGTGGCTTCGGTGTAGTCGGAACTTTAGGTGTCTCTTTCAA
>JANMYC010001515.1:0-2593 GCA_031381715.1 Saprospiraceae bacterium | reverse complement strand
AATTATAAGACATTGAAAATGAACATTTTATGCATTTTTTTTAAAATACAATATTTTTTTACCTAAAACGATACAAAATACGTATCACGCATTTTGTATCGTTTTAGGGTGATTTTACTTTTTTTGTTTTACTATCAACTGACTACTCTTAAACTGTCAACTGAAATTACACATGCAACGCCCGATTATCCGTAGCAGCCAATGCCGCTTCTTTGAAAGCCTCTGTATATGTTGGGTGCGCATGACTCATGCGTGAAGCATCTTCAGCGGATGCACGGAACTCCATGAGGGCAACCGCTTCGGCAATCATATCGGCAGTACGAGGACCGACCATGTGGACGCCCAAAATTTCATCCGTTTCTTTATGCGCCAATACTTTTACCATCCCCTCAGTATCCATGCTCGCACGGGCACGTCCGAGAGCTTTGAAAGGGAATTTGCCGACTTTGTAAGGCATTCCGTTCTCTTTTAGTTGTTCCTCAGTGTAACCTACTCCCGCCGCTTCTGGCCAAGTGTAAACTACGCCCGGAATCAAAAGGTAATTAATATGTGGTTTTTGACCGACGATGGTTTCAGCCACAAATACACCTTCTTCTTCGGCTTTATGCGCTAACATAGCACCTTTTATCACGTCACCGATAGCATAAATGCCTTTTACATTCGTTTCAAGATGTCCGTCAACTTCAATTCTACCCCGCTCATCTTTTTTCACACCTGCATTTTCAAGACCCAAATCATCGGTATAAGGGCGACGACCAATGGCTATTAAGCAATAATCAGCTTCGATACTCAATACATCCTCAGTATCTCGTTTTTTGTATTCTACTTTCACGGAATTTTCAGATGGAGTAACGCCTGTAACGCCGTGTTTGAGGTAGAATTTCATGCCCAACCCCTTCAATGCCTTTTGCAATTCTTTTGAGCAATCACCGTCCATACCGGGGATAATTCTATCCAAAAACTCAATCACGTGTACCTCTGTGCCCAATCGAGCGTACACTGAACCCAATTCCAAACCAATCACACCTCCGCCAATAACGACCATACTCTTGGGTACATCCTGAATATTCAAGGCTTCCGTAGAAGTAATAACCCGTTTTTTATCATAATTAAAATTTGCTGGAACAATTGGTTTTGAACCCGTAGCAATGATGGTTTTATCGGTTTCAATTTCTTCCGTGCTGCCATCTGCTTTTTTAACTTGGATTTTATTCGCCGTTAAAAATGAGCCATGACCTTTATACACATCAATTTTATTCTTTTTCATTAAAAAATCAAGCCCCTCGCAGGTTTGCCCTACTACTTCGTTTTTGCGTTTTATCATTTGAGGCATATTAACTTCTATGCTGCCTTTTATATCAATGCCATGCGTCGTAAAACGGTGCGTAGCGTTGTGATAATGCTCAGAAGAATCGAGAAGTGCCTTTGAGGGAATACAGCCTACATTCAAGCAAGTGCCGCCAAGTGTATTATATTTTTCAATAATAGCCGTTTTTAAACCCAATTGAGCCGCTCTTATCGCTGCTACATATCCGCCAGGACCCGAACCAATGATGGTTAAATCGTATTTCATATCTAAATATTTTATTTAAAATTTTCAATTTGATTAAACGTAAGTAGTTTGGCTAAAATAAACGCCTATATAAAGAAATCTATATGCAAAAATAACACCCCCTCAGTATTTCAATGAATTATATCCGTTAAAAATGAAATTTTTCTTTTTATCGTGTTTCGGGGTGCGTATTTCGACTATTACGTGTACACGAAACACAAAACACGTAAGTCCATAAATACAAAACGGATTAGCGTCCATTTCGTTGAGAAATATCTGCTAATCCGTTCTGTTTTTTTAAAATATTCAGCGAAAAGATGAAATTAAGGTTTGTCCTTATTTTTATCATCTCCCCCTTTATTATCGAAATCCTTTTTATCCCTTGGTGGGCGATTATCCCTAAATTCCCTTTTTTCACGAGGCGGGTCATTAGGATTGGGTGGATTATTATTCGGTCTATTGCCTTGATTATTAGGCTTATTCGGTCTTACATTACCGCCATTATTAGCATTGTTATTCTTTTGGTCGCCATTATTTTTAGGCAGATTATTCCGTTGTTCACCATCGTTATTACGAGGTGGTCTTTGATCACTATTGCTCCTCGGTGGGTTATTCCGTTGCTCGCCATCGTTATTCCGAGGGGGTCTTTGGTCATTATTGTTCCTTGGTGGATTATTACGTTGCTCACCTTGATTTTTAGGTGGTTGATTGCTTCTTGGAGGATTATTGCTTCTTGGCTCATTGCCATTACCCGCAGTATTTTTCACATCCGAAGCAGCGCGGTCAAACGGCTTTTTCTTCTTCTTTTTCTTCTTTTTACGGTCATCGGGCAATTCAATAGCCCCTACCAAATCACCACCGTAGCCATTATCCATTTCATCATCATCTCCATCATCATCACCGACAGGGTTTTTAGAAGCTGCAGGTATCATTTGAAGATCTTTGAAATCAAGGGGATATTCTCCTTTTTGATTCATAGCCAATACGCCTTTTACCTCAGCTACCGCTAAAGTATAAAACTTGCCCCGTTCAGGACCCGAA
>JANMYC010000344.1:0-7209 GCA_031381715.1 Saprospiraceae bacterium | reverse complement strand
ATTTTTTTACGGGTAAAACGCTCAGTCAAGTTGTTGACTTGATGCTCACACAAGTAGCCGACCCGACTACTACACCATTGAAAACCTATAATGACACAAGCGATGGTCTGGCAACAGGTGAAACGTGGGTGTATTTGCCCGATACAGGTGGCGTTTCAAACGCCCGACGCGGCACTTTGCGCACTTGGTTTATGGGACAATTGCTTAATTCAGACCGTACCTTGCAAGCAAAGATGTTTTTATTTTGGTCAAATCATTTTGCCACAGAACTTCAAGTGAGTTCTCCAACGCGTACTTATGAATATTGGCTTATGATGTATCGCAATACGATGGGCAATTTCAAGAATATGGTGCGTGATGTGACTTTTGCACCCCAAATGCTGGCTTATCTGAATGGCGACCAAAACACAAAATCTGCACCCGATGAAAATTATGGGCGGGAGTTGATGGAGTTGTTCACCCTCGGCAAAGAACCTAATTCAAAATACACCGAAGACGACGTGAAAGCTGCCGCAAAACTGCTCACAGGCTGGCGCAGTCGCCGTGTTTTGAACGCAACAACGAATAAATACGAGTGGCTAACCTACTTCGTGTCGAATGACCATGATACGGGAACGAAACAGTTTTCAAGTTTTTTCAGTAATAAAATCATTACGGGTAATACAGCTCAAAACACCGAAGCCAATGCACGAAAAGAGATTGATAGCCTACTGGATATGATTTTCGAGCAGCGTGAAGTGGCAATGTTTATGTGCCGAAAACTCTACCGCTATTTTGTGTATTACAAAATTGATGCAACCATCGAAGCGTCAATGATTACCCCAATGGCAGACCTCCTCATCCAAAACAATTGGAATATCAAACCTGTCTTGAAAGCCCTTTTAACGAGTGATTTCTTTTTCACGATGCCCGCCAAAGCGTGTATCATTAAAAGTCCTTTGGAATACGTGGTGGGTTATGCCCGTGAATTTAAGTTGGGAATCCCTGCCATCACCACCACCAATTTTATCAATGTATATAATGCATGGTCTTATTTAACATACGAAAATGGCGCCGGCGAGCAAGGTCAACTCATAGGCGACCCACCCAATGTGGCAGGCTGGGCGGCGTATTACCAAGAACCCGTTTACAATCGTAGTTGGATAAATACCGACACTTTTCCTAAAAGATTGCGCTTTGTGGACACCTTTTTGACCAATACAGGCATTAGTATTGGTGGTGGGCAAACCGTGAAAGTGGATGTTTTGGGTTTCACAGACCAATTTGGGACAGATGCTGCCGACCCTAATAAATTGATTGATGCCGTATTGCAATTGCTCTACCGCGTACCCGTATCCGCCACTTTCCGAAACTACCTGAAAACAACCATTCTTTTAGGCGGTCAAACCAGTGATTACTATTGGACAGACGCTTGGAACGCGTATAAAACAACGCCCAATGCGACCAATACCAATGTTGTTTTAACCCGTCTGCAAAAATTTTATAAATTCATTGTGGATAATCCAGAGTATCAATTGTCTTAATTGAGCCATCAGATTTCGGCAATTAGCTTCCCATCCAAGGACTTATTTGGGGGGAAATCTGACTGCTTAATCATAAAAAAAAATTAGAAATGAACCGTAGAAAATTTATAAAAAACGCATCAATTGGCGCAGCACTGCCCAATATGTTCGGGAAATACGGCGCAGCGGCAATTGCTCTTTCTCCGTGGTTAAAATCCTTAGTGAACCCAGCAACTGAAACCGACCACGTGTTGATTATCATTCGGCTTGGGGGTGGTAATGACGGTTTGAATACTGTTATTCCGCTTGACCAATACAGCAAATTATCGGCTGCACGATCTAATATACTCATTGCCGAAAATAAAGTGCTGAAACTCAATGGCACAACTGCCACTGGCTTACACCCCGCTATGACGGGTATGCAGACACTTTATAATGAGGGAAAAATGCGGATTGTGCAGGGTGTGGGTTATCCAAGTCAAAATTTTTCGCATTTCCGTTCAACTGATATTTATATGACGGGCTCTGATTCCGACCAAAGTTTGACTTCGGGCTGGGCAGGTCGTTATTTATCAACCGAATATCCCAATTTCCCAACGGGTTTTCCGAATGCAACCATGCCCGACCCATTAGCCATTCAGTTGAATGAAATGAGCTTGACCTTGGAAGGTACAGCAAGTAATATGGGTGTAACGGTATCTGACCCCAATAATCCATACAATTTTTTGGATGATACCAATAACATACTGACAGGTAATATGGGCGATGAACTCAACTACCTCCGTACTACGGCAAAACAATCCGATAAATACGGTGAAATAGTCCAAGCCGCTTATGCCCGTGCTGCCAATGTCACTACTTATCCGACGGCTAATAAATTGGCAGACCAACTCAAAATTGTAGCAAGACTTATTAAGGGAGGCTTAAAAACGCGGGTTTACATGGTACAATTGACTGGGTTTGATACCCATTCAGGGCAAGTCGATGCCGCAAACCCAAGCACAGGAGTCGGTGGCTCACATGCTGCCCTTTTGCAAGACTTGTCAGATGGTATTTTTGCTTTCCAAAGGGATATTGAAGCCATGCGTTTGCAAGACCGTGTTTTGGGCATGACGTTCTCAGAATTTGGTCGCCGCATCCTGTCGAATGGTTCGGTGGGAACAGACCACGGGGCGGCTTATCCGATGTTTTTGTTTGGTAAACGCTTGTTTGGTGGTTTGTCGGGTACAAATCCGCAAATTCCAACCACCGTCACTTCCAACTCAAATGTGCCGATGCAATTTGATTTTCGTTCCGTCTATGCCTCCGTTTTGCAGGATTGGTTTTGCGTCAATAGTACGGATTTGCAAACTATTTTGCTCAGAAATTTCCAAAAATTGCCGATTATCAACTCGCCGTCTTGCATTACCGACACGCACGATTTGAACGTAGCAGCAGGCATCAAAATGATTTCAAACTACCCCAATCCGTTCGATTTTGGAACGACGATTGATTTTGAAACCAAAGGCGGCTTCACCTCCGTCCAAATTTTTGATACCGAAGGCAGACTTCTTGCCACGCCTGTTTCGGGCAACTATACGGAAGGCAAGTACAAAGTCTATTACAATGGCGGTCATTTGCCCGCAGGCGTGTATTACGCCCGTTTGCAAAACAACGCCATTTCGCAGTTGCGGACAATGCTGAAAGTGCAGTAAAATAGTCTAAAATACTGGAGTGTAAAACGTATAAATGCTTGATTATCAAATAGATAGTCAAGTATTTGTCGTTTTACCCCTAAGTAATTTGCATTATCTTTTCGTGCGTCGCCTCAACACCATACCGTATAACCGCCTCAAGTATATCCATGTTTATATCTTTAAGCGTTTTGAACTTAATGCAATAGCCACTCACACGAGCCTTGCCAAGTTCTTTTCCATACATTTGGGCTAAGTATTTCTTATCTTTAATACCCATTACATAAACAGAAATGCCCGTCGTGTTGGCACTCAAACCAATTTGATAAAATTCTCTGGTTGTTCCATCAGCATAGTGTATATTGTAAAGTCCATAGCCTATATTAGGATTAGAAACCGTTTTACCATCACTGTTTTTACCATCCAAGAACCATAATTTACAGTCGGGCATGAGTTGCAGAATGACGTGATGCAACACTTGCAAATCGCTGCGTTTTGGTTCAGTTTGGCTACTGATATACGTTCTGATTTGTTCTTCTACGTTCATATCAAATTACGATTTTTGCGATAACGTTGCCAATAATTCTTCAAGGTTTTTCATTGTCATAGTGAACCCTTCCTTGAAGCCCATTTCAATCATCTTTTCCATACGGGCAAGGGATTCATTGTAAATCGTAATACTGACTTTTGTCGTTCCGTTTTGTTCGCTGAAATTGTAATCCCACTCCGAACCTGGCAATTCGGGATTTCCTTCTTTGTCGGCAAAAGCATTGTACATTTTAAAATTGGTTTTTGGCGTAATGGAAGTATATTCCTGAATTGACCAACGCTCTTGCCCTTCAGGGCTTACCATCGCATACATTCTTTTTCCCCTAACTTCAAAATTCATATATTTTGTTTTCGACGTCCAAGGTTTCGGTGCGACCCATTGGTCCAGTATTTCTTGTTTGGTAAAAGCGTCCCAAACTAATGAAAGGTCGGCATCAAATTCTCTGTTTATGAATACCGTTTTTGCTGTTTTGTCAACGGCAAAATCAAATAGCAAATCATTTTTCCCCGCCTTGCGGGATTTCACTTTGTTCAACATTTTTTCTGTTTTTTAATTGTTGATAATACTTCATCAAGTTGGTTGAAACGGGTTTCCCAAATCTTACGGAATTGTTCTATCCATTTATCAATCTCTTTCATTTTTTCAATTTCAAGGGAGTAGTAAATTTCCCTGCCTTGTTGTTCGGGTTTAATTAATTCACATTCAATGAGGATGCGTAAGTGCTTGGAAACGGCTTGTCGGGTCGTGTCAAAATGTTCCGCAAGGGCATTGGGTGTCATAGCTTGCAGGGCGATAAGCGCGATAATTGCCCGTCTGGTCGGGTCGGCTATGGCTTGAAAAATATCTCGTCTCATTTGTCTATATATTTTATTAAGAAACCAATCAGTTGCAAATATATGTGCAACTGATTGGTTTCTCAAAATTTTTTGATGATTTTTTTGAAAATATTTTACCCCCCTCAGTATTTTTGCTTTTTTTAATGAAAAAACGCTCGACTATCTATTTGATAATCAAGCGTTTATGGGTTATAGCACCCCGCAGGAGCAATTCCGTATTTGAAAATTTTAAGCCTAAATTTTGATATACCCCCCTCAGTATTTAGAGCATTTTTGGGTGAAATTGTTTAAAATGAAGGCTCAACCTTCCATCCGGAGAACTCGGGAGAAAACTTTTGGAAAGTTTTTACCCAAATACGGAATTGCTGCCCCCTCAGTATTTCCACTCTTTTTAAACCAGAATCACCTAATAATCGCCTTAACTTTCTCCTGCAAAACAGGCACAACGTCCAATTCAAACCACGGGTTTTTCTTTTGCCAAATATTATTTCTTGGCGAAGGATGCACAAGTGGTAAATACTGTGGTAAAAACGTGGCAAAACGCTTGACATTTTCTGTCAAAGTAGGTTGGAAACCCGTGCCTAAATACTGCTTTTGGGCATATTGTCCGATAAGAATGGTTAGTTGAATGGTCGTCATTTTTTCTAACAATGGGCGATGCCATAAAGGGGTACATTCAGGTCGTGGTGGCAAATCACCTAATTTGCCTTTTCCAGGGTAGCAAAAGCCCACTGGCATCAATGCAAACAATTGATTATCATAGAATTGTGCTTTATTGACACCGAGCCAACGCCTTAATTCATCGCCACTTTGGTCGTCCCACGGTATGCCCGTTGCTTGCACTTTTGAACCAGGTGCTTGCCCAATAATGAGAATTTTAGACCTTTCACTGGCTTGTAAAACTGGACGTGGGGCATTTGGCAAAAAGTTTTTGCACACCTGACAGGCTCTGATTTCTTGAATTAATTTTTCCATTCTAAAAACAAATGTAGCTATTTTAAAAATTAATTTTTGCCCCCTCAGTATTTTAGCCATTTTTCCAAAAAAACAAGCAATAGTGCCAATAATAATCCCAATTATTAAACCAGTCGTGTCAAAGTGTTAACAACATCTCGCTTATAACCTCCTCGAAGCCATAGTTTTTAAAAAATTGTTTCGCAAAAGAATTGGGCATGGCAACGTGCAGCATCAAAATAGAGCAAAAAAAATCAAATCAAAACGGCTAATTGAAAATCGACAAGTGCTTTCAAATCCTCTTGTGAAGTATAAACTTTGCGGGTGATATTGATGCCATTCCACAGATTTATAAGCGACATTGACAACAATCGAGCATCGGTTTTAGTCGTTAGTTCACCAGAAGCCTGTGATGCTTTGATTTGTTCAAAAAAGATGTTTTCCATTTTTTTCAAGTGATTATTGGCAATTTCGGTCAATTCTGCATCAATGTTGGACAACGCGGTAATCGTATTACCCGCAAAACAACCTTTATTGTGCTGTTCAATTGAGCATTTTGCTAAGGTATAAAAAATGGATTTTATGACGTTCATCGGCTTTTTACTGGCTTTCAGTTGTCGCCCTAATTCTGCAAAAGACTGGGCTTCATATTGAGCAAAAGCATTGATAAAAAGGTCTTTTTTGCTGCCAAAACTGTGGTAAAAACTGCCCCGTTGCAGCCCCATTGTACTTAACAAATCGTCTGTACTCGTTGCGTCAAACCCTTTTTCCCAAAAGAGGTTTGTCGCATTTTGCACAGCTTGTTGCTCATCGAATATTTTAGGTCGTCCTGCCATTTTCAGTTACATCTATGCGTTATAAATTCCACGTTTCTATTTACACCCCTCAGTCTTTTTCGTTTTACAGCTTTTTCCAAAATACTACTTTATCGTCTCCTTCTTTCCAAAAATCTCTTATTGTCGCCTCTTTGGTATAACCTATTTTAAGATAAAACTCTCTGGTAAGGTTAAATTCAGGCGTACTTGATGTATCCACAATCAAAATTCTATTGCCTTCATTTCTCAAATAATCTTCAATAAAAGTCATCATTTTTTTGCCAATTCCTTTACCCTGCAAATCATTTTGAACACCTATTGCATAAAGATTATGTGTTCTGTCCGTCAATTTCTCTGGCGCACAATAACCTATTGCACATGGTTTTTCATGTTGTATTGCAGTAAACCAAATTTCCTCTGTTTCTGGATTGTTGAAAAAATCTGACATCAAATCATCAAGCATTTCGGACGGAAATAACTCAATTGTGTCTAAAACTTCTTTCAATCCTTCCACATCATTTTTGATTACTTTTCTGATTTCTATCATTTTTTATCTTATTTTTAATTGTGGTGAACTTTATTTTGACGCAAAGGTATCTATTTTGTACCAATCAGTCAAGTATTAAGTGAGAAAATTACACCTTTCAGTATTTTCACCTATTTTAACGCTAAAACGCTTGACTATCTGTTTGATAATCAAGCGTTTGTGCGTTTTATACCCCCTCAGTATTTCAAGTGTTTTTATACTAAAAAAGCGTCAATTGGTCATTTTTAGGTTTTTCAACAAAGCCTTTTACCGTTCGCCCGCCGTATTTCCAAGAGTTATTGCGTTCGTGTTCCAATATTTTTTTGAAACTGCCTTCGGTATCTTCATCGGGT
>JANMYC010001433.1:0-17921 GCA_031381715.1 Saprospiraceae bacterium | reverse complement strand
GATTATACCTCAAAAAGGTGAAAATATCGCCTTTTCTTAATTTAATCCCCCTTTGGGGGCATGGGGGCGAACTTGAGAATTATCTATAATTTAGGTCAACCTACTTATACGTTTAAATATATTAAATTCTCACTTTTTATCCAAAAAAATCTCTGCCATCATACACCTTGCCGAACCGCCGCCGTAATACTCAATCGTTTTAATATCAGAAAAAATAATCTGCGTATGTCGTTGAATATGATTGACTTGTGCAGGATCAAGCGAGTAATAGGCTTGCTCTGACATGACTAAAAAGGTCTCACCTTGATCATTGCGCACTTGTAGCATATTGCCCGCAAATTTCATCATTTGCTTGAATGAGATTTCGATGATTTCTTTATTGGTAGAATCAAAATGTTTTATCAAATTCATTCTTTCTTCTTCATCCGTCACCGTATCCAAGCAAATGACCACGAAAGTTTCACCCAAAGCCATCATGACATTGGTGTGGTAAATATCTTTTCCTTTGCTATCCACGGCACGAAAAGCCACCCGTTTATAGCCCATAATATCACAAAATTCGTCTAAAAGTTTAATGTTCGTGCGTTCACTCAAACAAGCATAGGCTAATTCATTTTCCCTATCCAATATCATACTGCCAGTCCCTTCCAGATATTGTTGAATGCTTTCGTAATGTTCGAGATGGATTTTTTTATTGATAACAAATTGATTTTCAATCAATTGCACAATATTTTCATCCCTCTCCAATCGGCGCACTTTAGCAAACATGGGGTATAAAATCATCGTGCCATCCACATGAGTAGTGACCCAATTATTCGGAAAAACGGCATCCGCTTTAACGGGCAAAGGAGAGTCCTCAGCTACAATTACATTCACTGAACGTTGCCGAAGGGCTTCCACAAATTTATCAAATTCCGCTTGGGCTTTATCTCTGATGAGGGTATGAGGTACGGTGTCGTCTTTCGTTTGAAAGGCGTTATTTTGAGCAGTTTCCTCATTATAACCAAAATTGGCAGGGCGCACCATTAATATGTTAGAAGTGGTTTGTCTTTTTATCATGAAACTCGACAATTAAAATTTCAGTGTGAATTAACATCAAATGTGCAATTTCTCAAGACTATGTAATTTTAAACCAAATAACGCTAAATTTGCTGATTCAGTAACAATATGATATACGTATGCAAGATAATAAAGTTGAGTATAAAAAGTTGTGTGAGCAAGAAAAGAATATCCCGATTTTTATGCAGCCGTGGTGGTTGGATGCCGTTTGTACTAAGGGGGCCGGTTGGGATGTTGCTTTGGCGCGTAATACCCGCGGTGAAATAGTGGCTACAATGGTTTTTTGTATTAAAAAAAAATGGGGCTTTTCGATGATTACAACGCCACAATTGACCCAATTTACTGGTATATGGTTTAAAAATAAAGATAATATAAATCAAAGCACTGAGCAGCTTTTTTTAAAACAAATCATCGTACAACTACCTCATTTTCAACACTTTATACTTCGTTTTAATTACCTCGTAACTGATTGGTTGCCCTTTTATTGGGCAGGTTTTCAACAAACAACTCGATACACCTATATCATCCCCGATACATCTGATTTGGATACCGTTTTTAATAATTTTGATAGCAATACCAAACGTGAAATACGCCAAGCTGCAACCAAATACGCCATTGAAGAAAGCACTGATTTTGATTTGTTTTTAAAATTAAAACATCCAAAAGATAATACACCCCTCAGTATTTGGCAAAATTTGGATACAATTTTAACTGAAAAACAATGTAAAAAAATCTATTTCACTCGAAATATTGAAACGAATACGATAGATGCAACTGCCTATATTATTTGGGATAAAAATAGCACATATTATCTCGCCAGTGGTTCATCAGAGGTGGGTCGAAAGAATCATGCCATGCATTTATTGATTTGGAAAGCGATACAAGATAGTGCTGACAATACCCCTATTTTCGATTTTGAAGGAAGCATGCTGGAGACGGTAGAGCCTTTTTTTAGAAGATTTGGAGCCGTGCAAAAGCCTTATTTTCAGATTTCAAAGTTTAATAACCGCTTTTTACAATTGGTTTTTATGCTTTTTAAAAAAATAATCGAGTAAGTAACTTTTCACCTCAATAAGAACTCAATCATACTATCCGCATCAATTTTGGAAGGAATGCGGGAATTATATGCCACTCGCCCATTTTTATCAATAATCAAATAATTAGGCAAGCCTTCAATTTTGAGGTTTTGGGGAATATTTTCGGCATCAATGGCGTGGATGCCTTTGGGTTTGTTATCTTTCATGTATTGTTTCCACAATTCAACGTCTGTATCCATTGAAATATAGATAAAAACGATGTTTTTATTCTCTTTATACCGTTCAATAAGGCTTTGCGAATGAGTCATTTCCGCTTGGCACGGGCTGCACCAAGTTGCCCAAAAATCAATATAAACCACTTTGCCTAATAAATCCTGTTGTCGAATTTCATTACCCGCAATATCCTTTATTTTAAAAGGCGGTAAATTATCATTAATCACCAAACCTTTAAAAATATTGGGTTTACCGGGCTTATACGTCATAAAATCAGGTGAACCATTGGGATTTTCAGATGATGCCATCGGGCTCGGCACCAAAGACGTTTTCCCTTCATCTTTTACTTGGTTACCGAATTGCGCCGATAAGTTTTTATCAAAATACAGCTTATTCAAATTGAAATATTCCACCGCGCAATCCGGGGTCACAATAAGCCTTTCAATTCGATTTTCTCTATCGGCTTCTACCATTTTAAAAACACCCCTCAAGGCATCATTATAAGGTCGAAAAGTGGCATTTTTACTCATAAAAGCCTCTGAACGTTGCTGCATAGAAGCCATTGAAATGGTGGCGGTACTCAACACCAACTCCCTCAAAGTGGCAAAATACAAGGCTTTACCCTCCAAAAACTGTTGAAATCCACATAAAGTATCATTGGAATTAAAACACAAGCGGGGTGAAACGAAGCGTTCAACAACCTCTTTATCCGAGTTAGAGATGAATGTTTGGGGAACCCACCCAATACGCCCATCTTGTAGCTTCACTTTTAAAAAATAATCTATGTATTTGGCATCATCGAGCATAAATGAAACGGGCTCGTTCGTGGTCAAATATTGGGAAAGCACCTCCTCGTTTAGGGCTAATGTGGTCAACTGATTCGGTGAATTAAGGGGATTATCCCAAACTGGCAAGTTATTTCTACGGGGTTTTACGACCTGCACCATGCTCAATTTCTCTTGAATGGCATCGGGTGGTAACGCCCCAATAGTGCTTTTTCTATCGTATTGGTAGGCTAAATATTGGTTCAAAAATCGCAAATAAAAAACACTGTTCAATGCCTTCTCATTGCTCACTTTCACCTCTTTTAAAAAAGAAAAATAGGCGTTTTCATCTTTTTTAAAATCAGGCAATCTTTTTAAATTAAAAAATTGAGCATAATTCAAAAGATGATAGAATCGCCAATAAATCCTATTGTTTTGAATAAAATCTTTGAAAGTGTTGGTAAAAGCACCTTTTTCAGCATAATTATCCTCAAATGTATTCCGCAAGGCAGACGTGGTATCTATGAAATTTTTGAATTCAAGTGGTTTGTCTTTAAAACGATAATAATCAAATCCTTTATCGTCAAAACTATCTGGAAACTTTTTTGAATACGCCGTTAAATACTTATTAGAAATAGCATTATCACCTTCAAATACCATAGTTTCAAGCATTTTATTGCCTTCAAACATCATTTTTAAGGTATCGCCAGGAACGATAAAAATGGGGAATTTTTGATTTTGATAGTTGAAGATGACGGTGCGAGGTTCGTTCAATTTGATTTTAATGCCAAAAAGATTGTTTAAATCAATAGAGCCTTCATACAAGGCATCTTCAAGGGTGAAAGGATTGAGTTTATATTCAACCGAAATATTGAGAGAGGTTGGGTTGTCAATTTTACCCATAATAATGGCTTCCTTTTGTGCATATCCGAAATGGAATCCACAAATAATCAAGCCGATTATTATTAAAGTTTTTCTCAATATTTTTACCATATAAAGTGCAGTTTCTTGAAATAGATATTAGACAATGGACGAATAGACATTAGACCGCTTATTATTCATCTATATTTCAATATTTACTAATAATGCGAATAATGGGTTAAAATGCGTAAAACAATGCCGTTAGGCATTCAATATCGGTAGAAAATAATGATAAATTCTACAAAGTGGCGTAGCCACGATATATGAGGCATTTTTGTGTACCATCCCTACGGGATTTATAATAACCTTGAACATTTTTACTACCGATATCGAATGCCTAACGGCATTAATATTCAAAAACACCATAAGGGCTTTTCAATGTCAGCTTCTCCCCCTCAGTATCTTCAACGTGACCGATGATTTGGGCATCAATATTAAATGATTTTGAAATATTTATCAAATTTTGAGCAATACTTTCATCGCAATAGACCTCTAAACGGCAGCCCATATTGAATACTTGGTACATTTCACGCCAATCTGTAGCCGATTCACTCTGAATCATTTCAAATAAAGGTGGAACAGGCAATAAATTGTCCTTGACCAAACGCTTATTTTTTATAAATTTCAAAGCTTTCGTCTGACCACCGCCTGTGCTGTGAATGATGCCGCTGATGCCTACCCCCTCAGTATCCACTAGTATTTTACGAATTAAAGGAAGGAAAGTACGAGTAGGCGACAAAACCAGTTTACCAATCGTATGAGATTGATTATCAATGACTAACGTATCCGTTAATCTTTTATTTCCAGTATAAATAACCTGCTTAGGTGTGTTCGGGTCGAAGGTTTCGGGATACCCCTCAGTATAGGAGTGGTTGAAAACATCGTGGCGAGCAGAAGTCAAACCATTACAGCCCATTCCTCCATTATAAGAATCCTCATATATCGCCTGACCGTATGACGCAAAGCCGACGATGGCATCGCCAGCTTTCATATTATTCACAATCAGATTTTTACGTGGCATACGAGCGAAAGCCGTGTAACCGACATCAATAGTACGCACAATATCGCCAACATCCGCCGTTTCACCGCCCGCTAAATGAATATCAATGCCATATTCACGCATTTTATCCGCAAACTCCATGGTGGATTCTATGAGCGTTTTAATGACATCACCCGAAATAAGGTTTTTATTACGCCCGATTGTGGAGGATAAAATAATGTTTTCAAAACAGCCCACGCAAGCCATATCATCCAAATTCATGACGATTGCATCTTGAACGATGCCTTTCCATACGCTCAAATCACCCGTTTCACGCCAGTACATGTATGCCAAACTGGTCTTCGTACCAGCAGTATCAGCGTGCATTATATTACAGTAATCAGGGTCACCAGCCGCAAAATCGGGTAAAATTTTGCAAAAAGCCAAGGGATAAAGCCCTTTATCGAGGTGGCGGATGGCATCATGCACCTCCGATTTGTTAGCAGAAACACCTCTTAGGGCATATTTTTGAGCGTCAGTTTGCATAAAAAGAATTTTGGGCAAAGTTAAGTTTTAAATTTTGAATTTTAGATGGAAGATTGAAGAGGTAAGATTTAAGATTTTTGAATCAACAACTCTTGCATCTTAAATCTTACGTCTTAAATCTTAAATCTATCATCTTCCATCTTACATCTAAAATTTTAAATAAGTTTTTTTCAACAAAATGGGTGGTAATTTAGTTATAGTTTTTACCTTTGCTTATTGATATTAAGTCTAAATAAGAAAAAGGTGATTTGTGTTGCTCGATTACTTTTATCTCTTTTTTAAAAAAAAGATTCTTAACAAATCTTTTGATAAATTTAAAAAAGATGATGATGATTTTAATCATTGGTGAACCCAATTTTTAGAAGAAAATTTACACTCTGAAATTAAATTAGACTTTTTTAAATCAGATTTTTAAATTGAACAAATGAGCCATTTAGTGATATTATCGAATCTAAAAGATGGTGAAAAAGGCACAATTCGCCATTTCACAAACGACCACATGGCGAGTAAACTGCTTTCAATGGGTATTTTACCCGGCAAATCATTGCATCTGGTGAGGCGCGTACCTTTCGGGGGCGGACTTTATATAAAAGTTGATAATCACAATATTGCGGTGAGAGAAGATGAAGCTCGAAACATCGTACTTGAAATGGAAGAAAAGATGGTCCTCGACCGATGATATGAGATTATGAATCCAAATAAAATCTTTACGTTTGCACTCGTTGGCAACCCCAACGCTGGAAAATCATCTGTTTTTAATCAGTTGACTGGTTTACGCCAAAAAGTGGGCAATTTCCCGGGTGTTACCGTTGATAAAAAATTGGGCTCTATCACTTTTAAAAGTGAAAAGGGAAGTAAAGAGGATTCCACGACCGTCAATATAATCGACTTGCCGGGTACTTATAGCTTATACCCCAACTCTCAAGATGAGCGCATTGTGCTCAATATTCTCTCCAATCCGAACGATGCCAATTATCCAGATGCCGTTATTTACGTCGCGGATTTGACCAACTTGGAGCGCCATCTCTTGCTTTTCACTCAATTAAAAGACTTGAATCTACCGATTATTCTCTGCATCAATATGATTGATATTGCGGAAGAACAGGGCGTTCATTTTGATAGAAATGCCTTATCCGAGCAATTTAATGTAGAAGTTGTCACACTAAATGGTAGAACAGGCGAAGGTATTGAGGATTTAAAAGCAGCAATGGAAGAAATGCTAAAAGCAGTACCACCCCCTCAGTATAAAATGTTTTATCAGCCCAATCAGATTGAATTGAAAGCTGCGGAAGCAATTCGTTTGATATTGCCAAAAGTAGATAATACCTATAGAGCCATTCTTTTAGCGCACCATTATTGGGAACTGCCTTTTTTAAACGGTGGTGAAAAATTGACTATCAGAAACATAGTAGAAACCCACCATTTTGAAGACCTTCGCCTACAAATTACGGAGACTTTACAGCGTTTCGATAGATTAAGACCCGTTTTAGAAAAAGTTTTTGTAAAAGATAAAAACACAAATGCTTCCTTAACGGATAAAATAGACCGCATCGTCACCCATCATGTCATGGGTCCCATTATATTTTTTGCGATTTTATTTTTCATTTTTCAATCCATTTTTTCATTGGCGACTCTACCCATGGATTGGATTGAGGGCGGTTTTAATCAAGTCAATTCAGCTTTAAAAAATGCCCTACCAGATAATATTTTAACAAGTTTGCTGACGGATGGCATTATAGCAGGGCTGAGTGGCGTCTTGGTTTTTATACCCCAAATAGGCATTTTATTTTTCCTTATTTCACTGCTTGAAGAAGTGGGTTACATGGCGCGCACCGTCTATTTATTCGATAGAATTATGCAAAAAGTGGGCTTAAATGGGCGCAGTATCGTCGCATTGGTTTCAGGTGGCGCGTGTGCGATTCCTGCGATTATGTCCACTCGAACAATTTCCAATTGGAAAGAACGACTTATCACCATATTAGTGACACCATTTATCAGTTGCTCGGCTCGGATACCCGTTTATGCGCTTTTAGTGGGTTTTGTAGTGCCTTCCGAAAATTGGTTTGGATTGAATAAGCAAGGTTTAGTTTTCACGGGTTTATATCTTTTAAGCATCGTGACTGCACTTTCAGCGGCGTATTTACTAAAAAAGATACTAAAAACCAACGAAACAACCTTTCTCGCCATCGAATTGCCCGAATATAGAATGCCGCATTGGAAAAATGTCTTTTTTACAGTTTATGAAAAAGTAAAATCCTTTGTGATGGAAGCGGGTAAAATCATCATTATGGTTTCCATTGTGCTCTGGTTTTTAGCGAGCTTCGGTCCCGGTGATAAAATACAAATAGCTGAGGAAAATGCTCGGAAAGTAGCCACTGAAAAGCAAATGAATGAGCAACAAACGGATGATTATATCGCTTCTCAAAAGCTTCAAGTGTCGTATGCGGGCTATCTCGGTAAAGCTTTTGAGCCTGCTATAAAACCCCTTGGTTTTGATTGGAAAATAGGTATTGCTTTGATTTCATCCTTTGCCGCCCGTGAAGTTTTTGTGGGAACTATGGCTATAATTTACAGTGTCGGGAGCTCAAAAGACGACGATAGCAGCATCAGAGAACAGATGAAAAAAGAGCTACGCGAGGATGGAACGCCCATGTATTCGATGGCAACGGCTTTGTCATTGCTCATTTTTTATGTCTTTGCGATGCAATGCATGAGTACCTTAGCGGTGGTGAAAAGAGAAACTAAATCGTGGAAATGGCCTATTATCCAGTTTGCTTTTATGAGTGCCTTGGCGTATTTGGGCAGTTTTATTGTTTATAATTTATTCAAATGAAAATCACTGTACATTTTTACTCACCACAAAGGACACAAAGAAATACCAATTATTTTTTGAACTTCTAAACATAAGTTTTTAATAAAAAAAAGCCATTTGTGACTCTTTGTGTCCTTGGTGGTAAGCAAAATATGGGTGTATAACAAATTCTTTAGTAGCAAGGGGCATAGCCCCGACAGTTCGGTAGCAAAACCCGAAATATTAAGATTTGGTCGCGGCAGAGCCGCATAACTTTTAATTCTTTTGCGGCTCGGCAGCACTGAGTACTCGAAGTAAATTAATCATTTTCGATAGTTCTACCGAACTGTCGGGGCGATGCCCCTACCGTTTGAGAATTTGTTATACACCCCTAAAAGAGAATGTGATTTTCAATTTTAATACCTTCTCGCTGAATAAATTACTTTTTTTCTCGCCCCAGTTTTTTGAATTCTTGCAAGCCTAAATAGAAGCCTACTCCAAACAAAATGGAGATAACGCCTGCAAAAAATGGTAGTAAGCTAGTCATTTTTGTTGTTTGTTATAAGTTTTAAATAAATGCCAAATCCTAAAATTGACGGAACCCAAAGACCAACGAAAATAGCGGCTTCTCTTTCTCCCATAAACCATGAGATTTCCGCATAAATAAGAGAAAGGGCTGCTGATACCATTAATATCTTATCCGAAGATGTAAACTTTTTAAACATAATAATAAATTTTTATTTTAAAACAACTTGTTATAAAAAAGGTTCTGATAAAGATTTTATTTATTCAAGATACTTTTCTGATATTTTCCAACACTTGAATTTTGGGTACTAAAAACCATTGACAGGCGCCTACACAGAGTTAGATAAATTCGTTGAGCTCACAAATAAACGATAAAAATTTGACTCAATATTCAAAATCTCAAATAGAGAGAACAACTATTGAATTGAGTAAATAAAAATTTGACGAAAATCCAAAAATACTAATGAAATATTAAGTAATCGAGACAAATTTAAACAATATGTTGAATAATGAATAGTTGATTTTTAGCTAATATTTGACAATTTTTCAATCTAAATTTGATAAAATAGAGATTATTTTTTAAACGCGTACAATCATTCTATCCGAATAAACTCCACCCGCCTATTCCGTTTTTTATTTTCCTCGGTATCATTCGGGACAATGGGTTGTGTTTCACCCAAACCTTCTGACGAAAGTCTGGCTTTATCAATCCCATGTGCAATCAAGTAATTTTTAACGGATTCGGCGCGTTTATCCGATAGTTTTTTATTGAAATCAGTTCCCCCGTCACTACTTGTGTGCCCTATTATATGGATTTTCATGACCGCCACAAGTTTCATCTTTTCAACTAAAGAATCCAAAGTGACATTGGAACGACTATCCAAATTGGCTGAATTGAAATCGAAATAAATTTCATTTAGCGTAATGGCAACGTTTTTAGGCGTAACAATAGCCATATTTTCTTCCCAATCTTTTTTCGAAGTTTGCGCTTGAGTAGAAATATCCGCATTAGTGGGTTGTAGTCGGGCTTCCCAAACAGCAACGTCATCTATGTACGCAAAAAAGTGATTAAATCTTCCTTTTTCAACTTTAGTTTCTTCATCCGTAAAAAAATTGCCAATAATAAAGCTTTGAAAAGGCTTCTGAGCAACGAATGAATCGCGCACAAGTGTCCAAGCCGTTTTAGCATCATTGCTGTACGGCAACATATTTTTTTGAAAAGTAGCAGGTTTGAGCGGAATGCGAATGGTAGAATCGATACTTATTTTAGAAGGCAAAAAGGCTATGCCAATATTATTCGCACCCGAGCAATGGTAGTGTACCCAAAACGCAAAATAGTATTTTTTACCCACTATCAGAGGAGTAGCTAAACTGCCTTGAATATAGTCTCGTTTAGCTGTATAGATCTCCAAACCCGCTACATTTTTACCTGTTCTGGCTTTGAAAGGCCATTCAGAGCCATTCGGATCATAGATAAAACCCTTATTATCGGTGGAATATATCCTTGGATTACTTTTATTGGGCACTGTCCAACCTTCTCCCTTAGCTATGGAATCTACTATGCGTAGTGGTTTTTCAACATTCGCAGGCAATTCAAAACTGCTATTCACAACCAAATTAACGGGTCGCCAAACCGAATCCGTCTTTTGAGCCGATAAAATAGTGGTAAAAATCACTAAAGCTACTGTCAAGATTTTAGATAAAATGTTCATCGTCTGTTTTAATATTTTGGGTTCAAAAAAAGGGTTAGATATAATAAAAAAAACAAATTAAAAATTATTTTTATGTTTTCAAAATACTATACCCCTAAAACGGTTAATAAACATTTTAAATATATTAAAAGAGATGAATTTAACAAAAATACTGAGGGGGGATGTAAGATGTAAGATGTAAGATGTAAGAATACCCAAAATTTCATCTTACATCTTACATCTTAATTCTTACGTCTTACATCTTACGTCTTAATTCGCAAACCCAACTACGGTGCAGGGTTCGGAATTTCGGTATGAATAGCGTTGATTTCTTTTAAAATATCGGCGGGAAGGTGCAAATGAGCACTTTCAATATTCACTTTTAATTGCTCCATAGTTGTAGCACCTATGATAGTAGAAGTCGTGAAATGCTGCTGGGTCACAAAAGCCAATGCCATTTGAGCAACATTTAGATTATGCTTTTCAGCGAGAGCCATATATTTCTCAGTAGCTGCCCATGAATGCGGACTGTTATAACGGGCGAGGTTTTTAAACTGATTGATACGGTCATTAGGTGTATCTTCTTTTCTGTGAAATTTGCCAGATAAAAGCCCAAAAGCCATTGGAGAATAAGCCAAAAGTCCACATTTTTCTCGAATAGCGCATTCAGCCAAGCCAATTTCAAATGTGCGATTCAGTAAACTATAAGGATTTTGGATACTCATAGGCACAGCCAAATTATGCATTTCAGCCATCCTGATGACGTGCATCAATCCCCAAGGCGTCTCGTTTGAAAGTCCGAAATAGCGAATTTTACCTTCTTTAATCAAATCCGTAATGGTCTGTAAAACTTCCAAAAAATCGTCTTCCCAAGTACAATTAGGGTCATGCGTAAAACCTAATTTTCCAAACGTATTCGTGACGCGCTGAGGCCAATGCAGCTGATAAATATCCACATAATCCGTTTGTAAACGGGTTAAACTCCCCTCTAAAGCGGCATTTATTTGCTTTCTCGAAAAATCCAATTGATGATTCCGAATGAAGGTCAATCCCGGATTAGGCCCCGCAATCTTTGTCGCTAATACAACTTTCTCTCTTTTACCCGTTTTTTTGAACCACGTACCGATGTATTTTTCAGTCAAACCATTATTTGCGGCGCTTGCTGGCACGGCGTATAATTCGGCGGTGTCAAAAATATTGATGTCTTGATCAATGGCATAATCCATTTGCTCGTGTGCTTCGGCTTCCGTGTTTTGTTGGCCAAAAGTCATTGTTCCCAAGCAAATTTTACTGACTTCTAAGTCGGTTCTTCCTAATTTTCTGTATTCCATATATTTAGTTTTAAGGGACAAACCTAATGCGTTTCCACTTTATTTTTACCAAAATAAGATAAAATAATCCTTAAATCTTACCGATTATAATTCAATAATTTCTTATACGTTTGAGCCATTATTTCGGGCTCGACGCCTTTTTCAAACATCTTAAAAATTTTCATATTCGCATACTGTACCCTAAACCAACTATTGGTTTCATACTTTCTTGCTGAAACGACGGCATATTTAGGAATTATTTTGAGTTTAAATTGCTCTCTCGCCCGTTTTATAAAATCGTATTCCTCCATGATGATGTACTTTTCATCAAAACCACCCATCGTTTCAAATACATCTTTTTGGATGTACAATGTTTCGTCTCCTCCCCTACACCAAAGCGGCTCAAAACGATTAAAGTATGCATTTATTTTTAAAAGCAATTGGTCGCTATCAAATCGGTAGCGGTAGCAACCCATCGGGTAGCCTTCTTGAAGATGTTTTTGGATATCATGGATATACGTCGTAGGCGGATAGCAATCAGCGTGGACAAAATAAAGTACTTCTCCCTTCGCATGATGCGCACCATAATTCATTTGTGCCGCCCGACTTCTTTTAGGCGATTGCAGAACACGCGCACCCGCCGCGATTGCTACCCCCTCAGTATTATCGTGGCTTTGGGCATCCACAACTATAATTTCAAGTAAAGATTCATTGCCGTGCTTTTTCAAGTAAGAAATAATCTGCTGAATGTTATCAGCCTCATTTAATGTAGGAATAACGATGCTTGTAGTCATAAAAGATGATTAATTAAAGCTTTGAAAAAGTAATAGTTCGTATGTAAAATCGCGTGAGGATGATATGAACCAAGTTCATTTCAACTATGTTCTAAACACTGAATTCTGTATTCGAATAAACGTGTTATATTTGTGTAAAAAAATGAAGTAAAAGGTGCATTATCGAAAACAAAATACGAAATTTGCAAGTTGCATTAAATAGCAATTTGAAGTGAAATTACGACTATTTTTACACGCCTTACATACGCTGATTTACGAATTTTATTTCAATGTGGTTTTTAGAATTTTCTCCTCACTTTTTACATCATAAATATGAACCAATATTTAGATCGTACAGGTCGCGTACATATTATTACTATCATCGCCACCATGTATATGTTGATGGCTTTTGCGTGGTGGTCACTCTTACTTTTTCGTAAAAATGAAGAAAATCAGCAAGCAAAAGTAGAAATTTTGAAACTTCAGATGATAGCAGAAGGCAATTACTTGGATGAAGCGCATTTTAAAAATACCCCTCAGTATGAATCACTTAATGTAAAACACGACAAGCAAAAATACATGATTTGGGGTGAAGGCAGTGCACTTTTCATCGGTTTATTGTGGGGTGTGTGGGCGATTAATGCCAGTTTTAAAAAAGAAATGGCTTTAACGAATCAAAGGCGCAATTTTTTACTCTCTATCACGCATGAATTAAAATCGCCGATTGCATCTATCCAATTGGTTTTACAGACTTTTCAGAAGAGAAAACTGGATGAAAAACAAGCGGAAACGCTCCTCAATTCCGCCAATAAAGAAACTGACCGCTTGAATGAATTGGTGAACAATTTACTCCTTTCCGCAAAACTCGAAAATGCCTACGAACCCGTTATTGAAGAAATTAATGTTTCAAATTTATTAGATGATATATTATCAAAACTTAAACTGCGTTTCCCTAAAGTAGAGTTTTATTTTGATAAAAAAGAAGTGCCCATACTGAGGGGGGATAAACAAGGCTTGATTTCTGTTTTCACCAACCTCCTTGAAAATGCCGTCAAATATTCTCAGAATCATACCGTTATACATTTGAAAAGCCTCTATGAAAATGATAATTTTATTTTTGACGTAGTGGATAATGGATTGGGAATACCCCCAAATGAAAAGAAAAAAGTATTTGAAAAATTTTACAGAGTCGGCAGCGAAGAAACACGAAAAACGAAAGGCACTGGTTTAGGCTTATTTATTGTCAATCAAATCGTCAAAGCTCATAAAGGCACTATACAAATATTAGACAATGAACCCAACGGTTCGGTCTTTCACGTTGTATTTCCCAATAGATAGTTATTGGTTGTTAGTGCTTAATGCTTGGTTGTTAGTACTTGGTAATTCGTCAACACTTGATAACCATGCACTAATCTCTAACAACCAAGCAACAATAACCAACAACCAAAAAAAAATCACCCATTTAATTAAAAAATAAACTAAATATGAGAATATTGCTTGTAGAAGATGAAGAAAACATCAGAAACGTAGTGAAATTGAACCTCGAAATGGAGGACTTTGAAGTCATCGATACTGATAATGGAAAAGAAGCCATCCGACTATTTCAAGAACAACATTTTGACCTGTTGCTACTGGATGTGATGCTTCCAGAGATGAACGGTTTTGAAATATGTGAGCAAGTTCGATTGAGCAACACCACAGTTCCAATCATTTTTTTAACGGCTAAAGATACGCCCCAAGACCGTATTTCAGGACTAAAAAAAGGTGCCGACGATTACCTTACCAAGCCTTTCAACTTAGAAGAATTGCTCCTACGGGTGCACAATCTTTTAAAAAGAAGCAATAAACAAGCTGCTGAGGAATCTGAAATCTATAAATTTGGGGATAATGAAGTGAATTTTTCAACTTTTGCCGCAAAGGGCAATCAAGGAAATTTCACGATGACGAAGAAGGAAGCCATGTTACTCAAGCTATTGGTGGAGCGCAAGAATGAAGTGGTTTCGAGGAATCAAATTCTTCAATTTGTGTGGGGTTACGATGTTTTTCCGTCCACGCGTACCATCGATAATTTTATCTTGAGTTTTAGAAAGTACTTTGAAATGGATCCGCACGAACCGAAGTATTTCCAATCTATCCGAGGTGTGGGATATAAATTTGTTATATAAAACTATGAACTGTGATACTGTGAACTGTTTTGAATAGACAGTTCACAGTATTACAGTCCATAGTTTAAAAAAGCAAAGCCTTATGCCCTAAATATACTTGCCAGACTACCGTTAAAAAGCCCAAAATAAAATACAAATAGCGCCTTGCTACAATTCTTATCAAACGACGATTCACTGTAAAACCACATAATTCGAAAAGATATGAATAAAAAGTAGCGTCTTCGCTTGCTGTCAAATCATGTTTTGCATTCAGCAAACACGCATTGAAAACCAAGAATTGTAATAGAATAACGCCGTATGCAAAAAGCATAATTTGCCATGAAAAAAGGAAAGGTCCCACCCAAGCCAGGGACGTAATAAAAAGATGTACCCAAAACATAAAATTATGTTTCGACTCTAACTTGTCTTCCATAAAGTTGATTTTGTTTTAAAAAACAGGATAAATGATGTTAAAATGATGCTTTTAAAAGAGGGTAAACCACTTGAACGGATGTAAAATTAGAAAAATTATATTATTTTAAACTCCTTTAAAGGGATTTTATTTGATTTTAACTTAAAAATACTGAGGGGGTATGATACCTTTGCGAAAAATATTATCAAAATGGATAAAACTATCAGTATCGGGTTTACTAAAAAACCACATGGGCTAAAGGGTGAAATAAAGCTACACATCGAAGAGAAATACTTGGAAGATATGCTCAATACCGATATTGTTTTACTGGATATAAAAGGTAAAAAGACACCATTTTTTGTGGAAGATGTGCGCGTGGGAAATAATATTATCGCCAAATTTGAGGACATCAACACACCTGAGGGTGCAACTTCCATTGCGTCAAAAGAGATTTTTTTAAGAGAATCGGATATTATCCCAGATAATGAGCGTGAAATGGAAGTGGATGTGATGCCCTATGAGCATTGCATAGGTTACACTATCGTGAATGAAGGTATTGAAATAGGCGTCATAAATCAAATCGAAGAATATCCACAACAGGAAATGGCTATTTTAAATTATCAAAATAGAGATATATTAATCCCTCTAAATAAGCAATTTATCATAAAATTAGATGATAAAAAGAAAGTCATCGAAATGGAATTACCCGAAGGATTACTGGAACTTTGATTAGTGCTTCGTTGTTGGTGCTTCGTGCATGGCGTTACTAAGCACCAACAACTAAGCACCAAGCACTATTCTCTGCGCCTTGGGCAATGATTTTACCACCATATCGTAGGAATGATCAATGAGGCTACGGATGAATTTTTCATCTAAAGAGTTATCGCAAATGACTGTATTCCAATGTTTTTTATTCATGTGGTAGCCGGGGATAATATCATCATATTGCTCTCTTAACTCAATGGCATAATCGGGGTCGCATTTGAGATTGACGCGACACCCCTCAGTATCAAGGCTTGTGAGTGCGAATATTTTACCCAAAACCCTAAAAACGAGGGTATCTTCACCGAAAGGCATATCCTCCGTAACGGCTTTTTTAGAAAGGGTATAAGTGCGTAAAGTCTCTAAATCCATCTTAAAAAACGTATTGACTGAAACAAAATCTATGAATATTTTGCCAAGTTAGTACAATTGCTGTACATTTGCAACGCTTCAACGTGAGGTCACGTAGTTCAACGGATAGAATGAAGGTTTCCGAAGCCTTTGATATAGGTTCGATTCCTATCGTGACCACTTATAAAATTTATAACTTATTCATTTTAAGCAATTTACACATTATTATTTTTTATTGATGCCTATTTTGGTATCTGCTATTTCAAAAACACCCTGTTTCTACAATAAAAACGGCTTTGCAGTCTCCACCGCAAAGCCGTTTTTATTAGCTTTTCTAAAACTACGTTCATTCTTTCGGTTCGTTGCTTTCGGGCAATTCGTCCGTTCTCTTTGGTGGTTTCAGAAAATTATCACTTGACACCACCCTTTTCCCCGTTACGTCCTCTACATTCCGCCTTGCTTTTCCACCTGCAATTCCGCCCTTTGTGGCAGCATCTTTGTTTTCATTAAATCCCTGTGCATTTTCTTCTATGGCAACTGTACGGGTTACGGCTTCGCCTAATGCTGTTAAAATCAACTCTAAATCCGTCATGTGGTCACGTAGGTTTTGATTTTGTTTTGTCAATCCTTTAATGTCCTTATGCTCCGTTGGTGTGATTCCGAATGTTCCCTTTGCTATTATAGCAGTCAATATTGAATACTCTCTGCCCTCTTTAATATCTCGCTTTTTCCATTCGTCGGTTAGCTTTTTACGGGTATCTATGCTTTGGAGACGCTCTTTTATCCATTCATCAGGATAACCTTTCGCCCTGTAAATATCCGTCATGCGCTCAAAACTCAATTCGGGATTTTCGGTTTCCTGTATGCGTTCCGTGCCTACTTGTGCTAACCATAATCTCAAAGGCTCTGCCTTTGGAGACGGTACAGACATAATTATCCTTAAAATACCCTCTGTATTGGCACAATCGGTTAAGCGGTTACGCCCATCTGTGGCTATTAATTTCAAGGGTACGCAAAATGCGTACCTTTGACCGCTTTCTTTTTCGGAACGCCTTTTTATATCAGTCCAATACCGTTTAGGTGTTGGGCTATCTGTTAAAACTTGGATAATATCAATTACCGAGAAATACCACTCCCCGTTATGCCATGCTCTCCGAATGGCTTTATTTTCAAAAGGTGTTATGTCATTTTTCATATTACAGAATCGCTTTTTTAATGGGTAGGTGCTTATGATACTGAGGGGTCAACCGTTCACGTTTGGCGGTTAACTCTGGGGTCAACTTATTTATTTCAATGGATAGTGTATGGAGATAATTATTTATCGTTTGGCTATCCGTTGCCGTTAGCACATTTTTAACCCGTTGCTCTTTATCGTTCCAATGAAACGAAACGACTTTAAAGCCTGTGGAATACACAAACTTAACTTTTTCCATCTTGAATAAAATTAGAAACAAAATATAGAAGGCGTAGTGTTCTTTTATCTACACCACTACGGAGGGGTATAAAATTAAAATTAACATTCATAAAGAAATTGTTTTTGATTATTTACCAAAGGTATTATCTTTATGAATAATAAACAAACAAAAAGTTATAGGTTTCGATTTTGTTATCTATTTTTGCTTTACATACTTGTATTTTAATTT
>JANMYC010001417.1:0-7841 GCA_031381715.1 Saprospiraceae bacterium | reverse complement strand
CGCCAGTGAAATGGAATTGGCTAAAAACCAAGCCCAATTGCAAGAATATAAAGACATTTACAAAACACCACTGGGAATTTTTGGCGTTACATTAATGGAGCCACTACCCGTTGGCATCCTCGGGGCATTAGTATCCGCTTTCATTTTAAAAAAGAAATAATATCATGACATCAAAAGCTGAATTACCGGAAGATTATATAGACGAATTGTCTGAAGATAGAAAACCTGTTATGAAGGCATTGCGTGAAGCTATTTTAACAAATTTGCCCCAAGGCTTCCAAGAAATAATGAATTATGGCATGTTGGGTTATGTGGTGCCTCATTCTATCTATCCAAGTGGATACCATTGCACGCCTAAATTGCCGCTCCCTTTTATGAGTCTGGCATCGCAAAAGAATTTTATTGCCTTGTACCACATGGGTATTTATGCCGATAAAGACTTGTTTGAATGGTTCACTTCAGAATATCCAAAGCATTGTAAAGCGAAGTTGGATATGGGCAAAAGCTGTATCCGTTTTAAAAAAACAACGGATATTCCTATCCAATTGATTGGCGAATTGGCTTCAAAAATGTCGGTGCAGGAGTGGATTGCGCTGTATGAAAAAGCTTTTAGGGGGGCAAAATTATGAATATTCAATCGAAACTTGTTTTTATCAAAACGATTCATACTCTCGTATGGCTCTTTTTCAACGTGGTATTATTCTACTTGGCTTACGCTGTAATCATCAATAAAATTGATAAATTCGTTTGGATTGGGATTGCGCTCATTGTGTTAGAAGGCGTTGTTTTGCTCATTTTTAATAAAATGTGCCCGTTAACCATTATTGCTCGCCGATATTCTGATTCAACCAAAGACAATTTTGACATTTATTTACCCAATTGGTTGGCAAAATACAATAAGTTGATTTACACGTCTTTTTTCGTCGTTATTATTTGGGGCGTTATTTATAGAGTTTTACAACAATAATGAAAACCCGTGCCACCGCTCGGAGCGGTGACACGGGTTTTTCTGTAAATACCTGTCTGCCGACAAGGCAGACTGAGGGGTATCAATTAACCATCGCTTCCGCTTCAATCTCCACCAAATAATCATCCCCAATGAGGTTGGCTTGCACCATCGTATTCACGGGTTGAATATCTTTAAACCTCGTTCCGTGCGCTCGTGCGATGGGTTCCCAATCATTGATATTTTTAATAAAAATGCGGGTGCGCACCACATCTTCAAGCCGACTGCCCAAAGATTGCAAAGCCCCTTCAATTTTATCAACAATAAAATGCGTTTGCGATGCAGGGTCATTGCCGCCAATAACTTGATTGCCGTGCGTTGCCGTAGTCCCCGAAACCAATATGCGATTGCCCTTTTTCACCGCCCGACTGTATCCCGCAAGGTCTTCCCAGATAGTACCGCTTAAAACATGGGTACGACCGTCTTTGCCCAATTTAGTGGTGTAGGGTGGAGGGAAATTATCAATATGATGGCTCAAATCGCCCGAAGCCGTGAGAAAAGGTGGCTTTCGGTATTCATCGCCGCAATCTCCCGCAATGGGGTTGGATTGAGTTAAAATAGTTTCAATTTGGGCTTTTTCATCAGATGCCAAAGCCGTTTCAAAAATCTGTAAATTAGACTGAATATGCGCACTTTTGCCCAATCTTGCGCCAATAATCACGCCACCAACACCGTTTTGTTCTAAAATATACCGACTGGCAATATTCGCGATGTCCACCGATTTATCTTGCGCAATTACTGATAAGGTTTGTAAAAGTTGCTGAAAATGCTGCCAATCACCCGTTTGGTCAATGAATCGTTTGTATTTCATCTCTGACCATGTTGCCAACTTATCCAACTCAGGTTCGGGTTTATCCAACCATTTTTCACTCAAAAAACCACCCGCTACCGTTCCAAAAGCCAATAATTGAATATTTTTTTTACCGCATAAAGCCAGCATACTTTGCTTTGCTCTTTGGTCTAACAGTGAAAGACAGACTTGATTGGATACTATTTTTATCCCACTATCCACCACCATTTTCAGATGCGCAGTATCAAAATTAGTGACACCTAAATGCTTAATTAAGCCTTCTTCGCGAAGCTCTTGCAACCAAAACATTTGGTCTAACCAAGCAGGGTCGGCATAATTCCAAGCGTGGTATTGTAACAAGTCCAAAGTCTCCAATTGCATTCTATCCAAAGACAATTGCACGGCTTTTCTGACGGATTCTTTGCTTACTTTTCCGGGAGAAGGTACCCATTTTGTCAATAACTGAATCGTTTCTTTGGGCACGTATTTTTTGTGCAATCTGCCCACAATGAGTTCTGACGAGCCATAATGATCCGCCATGTCGAAAGTCGTTAATCCAGCTTCGATATAAGGAATTAAGGCTTTGGCTGCTGCGTCTAAGTCGAGTTGCTTGCCGTCTCTCTCCATATCAGCTACCTGCCATAAACCCGTGAGAATGCGCGATATTTTTAAATCGGATGCTAATGAAATATGTTTTGATGCCATTTTTTGACTATTTTTTTAATAATTGAGTTGTTGGTTTTTAAAAGGATACCCCCTCAGTATAGGTGGGTTTTGAGTTTCGAGTTTTGAGTTTTGGGTTTCGACCCAAAACTTAAAACTCAGTATCTCTACTCTTCCGGCAATTTTTTAAATAAACTTTCAATATCCACCCCATTTTTAACAAGTTGTTTTATTTGCCAAAAATAGATAACTGAAGCAATACCCATCACAATTAACCACACATAAGTGGAGTGAAAATACCAATTTTCGACAGATGCATTAAAATCCTTCCATAAATGAATGCTTAAAAAAACGGATAAAATTAGAACGCCCAAACCTGCTATGGTAGCTCTTAATTTATCAGAAGCCAAAACAGTAATATTTTGCGCAATGGTCGGATTTTTACGGGGTAAAACAAGCAAAGTAAGGCACATCAGCAGAAAATTGACCAGCATACTCGTCACCATTATATCCACGCCTAAGAAAAAATCTCCCGCAAAATGACTGCCTAAAACGCCGATGGTTGCCATACCACCGCTTAATAACAAAGCGTTTATGGGCGTTTGAGTAGTCGGATTTACGGCAGCGATGCGTTTTGGGAAAATGCCATCTTCTGCCCATGCAAAAAGTAAGCGGGAAACAGAGAGCAACATGGCTGGTAAATCGTTCACCAACGCAATGGTTGCCCCTATCAATATCACAACGCCCCAAGTCGGTGACAGTAAAACACTGAACAACCCAGGTGCAGAAATATCTTTTTGGGCAGCCTCGGCGGCAATAAATTGCCACGGAATGGCGTGATAAACCGCTGATGTAAAAATGAAATAAAAACTGCTGACCACAATTAAAGACAAAGCAATAGCACGAGGTAAAAGCCGCTCAGGATTCTTCGCTTCTCCACCCGCTTGTGCAATGGAATCAAAGCCAATAAAACTGGCAAATAACACCGCCGCCGCTGATAAAAAGGTGCTTAAGTTAAAAACCGCATCGCCTTTTACAGGTATAGTACGCCCTTCTTTTAACAATAAAGCGGCTTCAAAATCCGCATGATTAAAGCTAAATCCCGCAAAAATCACGATGCCACCCAAGGCAAACATCAGTACCATCAAAGGAATTAAAGTGCGTTCATAAAATTCCAATCCCTTCATGTTGATGCCCACAAAAAGCCACAAAAGGCTCAATGCTAAAGTCAATCTTATCCAACCCATTTCTAAAGCCGTGGCAAGTGCGGTATAATTTAACGCCAAAGCAATGTCCCTAAAAAAAGGAATAATCATATAACAAATCACCCCAATGACAATCGACAAACCAAACCATTGCGCAAAACTGGCGATAAAACCCATATAAGGATTCAACCCTCTACTTGCAAAAATATAGCTGCCACCCGCTCTCGGCATAGCAGATGATAAACTCGCATACGCAAATGCCGCCAGTAAAGCAGGAATCGCCGCCACCACAAAAGCGGGCAATACATAATCACCGATGCCAGGCACATTGCGCTGAATCATGATCGGTACGATATAAATGGAAGCGCCAATCATGGAGCATATCCCCGTGGCAGTTAATCCTAATAAACCCAATTGGCGAGAGAGATTCGGGTTATGTGGTTGGTTTTCGTTCATAATGGTGTAGAAAAATATTGGTTCGTGATGAAGCAAAGATAATTTTTTTAAGGGAAATGAGGAGCGTTTTGATTTGAAAGCCGTTTTATTGACAATAGAATATTTAGGCATACCCCTCAGTAAGTACCAACCTTTTAACTTTTGATAGTGTCTATGTAGAGAGTAAAACAAATATTTGTCGGGTAAATTTACTTATGAGATAAATGCTGATGTGAATATCAATCTTTTAACATTAATATTTGTGAAAGATTAGCTCAAAATCCTTTTAAAACTTGAAAATACTGAGGGGGTATTCATTAACTTTGGGTTTATATTGTCATTTTAATCATTATCAAACAATTTGAACAATGCGCCCAAACCATATTCTGTTTTTTATAGCTTTTGTTGCTCTCTTTTCAGTGAATTGCAGCACCACCAACAATAAAAGCAATCTCAGCAACAGTACATCCAAAGCAGGTATTTTAACGGGAGCTGATCAAGTAAGCATTTATTTGCCTATTTTAAAAGGTAAAAAAGTGGGTATGTTGGTCAATACAACATCCATTATTGGCAATAAATCCATTGTGGATAGTCTGCAATCGTTGGGCATTAATATTCAAAGGATATTTGGACCTGAACACGGTTTTAGAGCCAATGCGAGCAATGGCGCCCACGTAGCCGATGAAATTGATGCTAAAACGGGTATTAAAATCGTCTCTCTCTACGGTACGCGCCGCAAACCCACCAAAGAAGATATGGACGCTATCGACATCATGATATTTGATATTCAAGATGTGGGTTGCCGTTTTTACACTTATATTAATACGCTGGCGGACATCATGGAAGCCTGCGCCGAAGCCAATAAAGAATTGATTGTTCTCGATCGTCCTAATCCCAACGGTTTTGTTGATGGGCCCGTTTTAGATATGAAATTGAAATCAGGCATCGGTAAATTCCCAATCCCCATCGCCCACGGCATGACCATAGGCGAATTTGCCCAAATGATTAACGGAGAAGGTTGGTTAGCCAATAAATTAAAATGCAAAATCAATATTATTCCTTTAAAAAACTACACGCATAGCATGGATTACACATTGCCTGTCAATCCATCTCCGAACCTGAATACCCAACAATCCATCCTTTTATATCCGTCCCTCTGCTTATTCGAGGGAACAATTGTGAGTCAAGGGCGTGGCACGTATATGCCTTTCACCGTTTTAGGAAGTCCGAAATTAAAAGGTAAATATCCGTTTTCGTTTACCCCCCTCAGTATAAAAGGTATGTCCGAAACGCCTTTGCACCAAAATGAAGAATGTTTTGGTTTGGATTTAAGGAAATATGATATGACAGCTATCCGTAAAAAAGGCGTTATTAATATCCAATGGATGATGGATATGTACAAAGTTTATCCCGAAAAAGCCAAATTCTTCGACCGCACTTACAGCAAACAAATGGGTGACATTGATAAATTGGCGGGTACAACGCTATTTAAAGAGCAAATTATAGCAGGGAAAAGCGAAGCAGACATCCGTAAAAGTTGGGAACCACAACTATCGGAATATAAGGTGATGCGGAAAAAATATGTTTTGTATCAGTAGTAAAGTGTTTAGTCTTTGGTGTTTAGAAATGTATTGCTCTAAACACCAAACACTAAAAACTATTTAATCATCATCTTTATCCTTTTTCACGCTCTTTTTCACAAAAGCCGCCCGCACAGGCGCCGGCATTTCAGAGGTCAAGCCTTTGATAGATTTCCATAAAACATCATTGAATTCTCTTTCGGGCACAGCATCGAGTTCCGCTAAATTGAAATATTGTGAGCGGCGACTGAGTTCATTATCAGCCACATTGCGTTCATTGATATTAATAAGTGGTTCAACGGATTTGAAAGGTGTAAAATCTGGTTGAGATGTAAATGCCCGATACATTGGCGTAGCTGCCGCATCGTATTGGCTCATGGGTGGCATACCCAATATCAATTCCATAGTCCGTACCATCGAACTTGTAGAGTACATTGTGTGGTCAATATTTTTACGCTTGATATAAGGGCTAATAATATATGCCGTAGAACGGTGTGCATCCACGTGGTCAGCGCCATTTTGAGCATCATCTTCAACTATAAATACCGCAGATTCTTTCCAAATCGAAGTTTGTGAAAGATGTTCCACAAAACGCCCGACTGCTAAGTCATTATCAGCAACCGATGCTTTTGGAGAATAAGCTCCTTTCGACATACCCGAAGTATGGTCATTACCCAAGCGCACTGTATTAAAACGAGGCACTTGATTGATATTTAAAAGTGAATCGAAATCCCTTTCCCAATCTTTTTCACGGCGACTATCTTGAAAATTCATATCAAAATCATGATAATAAGTACAATAATGCCCATCGAGTGTTGCATAATTGGCTTTGTTTTCATCCGCAAACTCGCCATAAGTGCGGTAAGTGATACCATTGCGTTTGCAATTATCCCAGATAAAACCTGATTTTGGGAAAGCCACTTTACGTGTACCTTCAAAATCATAATTTCCGCCTTTACCACCATAACTCGCTACCCACGTTTTTTCAACAAAATCATTGGCATAAGCAGCTGTACTCCAATTATGTCCATCGGCGGAGACTTCGGCATCCACGTAAAAATTATCAAAAAGCACATAATCTTTTACAATTTTATGCTGATTAGGCGTGACTTTTTCAGGAAAGAGTAGGAGAGAGGTGTCACCATTGCCGCCAGGCACATCCGCCAAGACTTGGTCATACGTCCGATTCTCTTTGATGATATAAAACACATATTTTATAGGTGAAACATCGCCCGTGCGCATAGGAATCGGATTCCCTTTCTCCCCCTCAGTAAGGGTTTCTTTTTCTTTGGTATAAGGCGTATTTTCATATGTCAATTTGGAATAAATGGCCAATTGCTTATCTTTTGGCGCATCAATAACGCTTAAAGTACCCAAAAATAATTGTCCAATATATTGTCCACCGCGATTGTCTTCTCTTTTCTTAAATGGGCTGGGGCCGTTTGGATTAGCAGCAGAGCTCATCCCTTTTCCGTTGGTAACAAATATCTTTTTACCCAGTACTTTTACGCTCGTCGGATACCAACCCGTTGGAATAAACCCTTTTGAAAAGCTATTTCCCATTTTTTCAACGTTAAAAACAGCCAAACAATTATTATCCGCGTTGGCAATGTACAACGTTTTTTCATCTTCACTCAATGCTAAGCCGTTGGTGGTTGAGCCATTGGGCGCATCGGGATAAAGGGCAGCATTCAGCGTTTCCAACACCTTTTTTGTTTTCAAATCAATAATAGAAACGGAATTATCCAACGAATTAGCTACAAAAAGGGCATCTTGTTTTTTATTTAAAATAATCTCATTCGGGTGGTCGCCCACTGCAATTTCAGTCTTTTTATCCAATGTTTTTAAATCAAAAACAGCAATACTTTTAGCACCCCAAAGCGAGACGTATATTTCATTCAAACTCTTTGAAACAACCACCGAAAACGGTTCTGTACTGAGGGATATCTTTTTTTCAATTTTTAAACTCTGTGTATTGCATACATAAAGGGCTGAATCCTCTTTGGTAACTGTAAAAAGGCGATTAGTAGCATCATCCAAAGCAATACCTGCAGGACATATTTTACCTTTAGGCCAGACCTTTCCAAGAGTTATAGCAGTATCACGAGTGAGTTTTTGATTATCTACTTTAAAAATAACAACGGTATTATCATTACCTCCCG
>JANMYC010001408.1:0-7219 GCA_031381715.1 Saprospiraceae bacterium | reverse complement strand
TGTTAGTGGGTGAAGCTGTATTTATTGTTTTTTGACCACATTGGGAAAAAACAAAAAGGGAAATCAAAAGGGATATATTTAGTTTGAATTTCATTAGGTTGTGGTTTTCGATAGTTGTGGTTTCACAGAATTCGAAAATTATCAAAGGCAAAGCTGCTTTATTCTTTGAAACTATTGTTTTCCCTATTCAAAGATTAAAATACTGACCCGTCCCGATTACTCGGTGAGGGGGTATTCAAAACAACAGTTTGTGTTGTTTGATGATACAAATTGCACCACCAAACAACATCAAACTATCACAAAGTTTATGAAAAAAAGTTACTCCTTCACAAATTTACTATTGGCAATTAAGCCTTTTTCATCAAAAGCAGAAACTGTGTAAAGACCTCTGTTTAAACCATTTAATGAAATAGTTTGATTGTCAAATGAGCCCGTAAACACAATAATTTTGACCCTCTGACCCATCATATTGGTTATTTCAATGCGCTTTACTTTTTCAGTATTACGAATGGATAATTCCTCGGTGGCAGGGTTTGGATAAACCGAAAGACGCTCAACCGTAACCGGTTCAAAAATGCCCGTAGTACCACAACCCGCTCCGTCGCCAACCACAAAATCATCGATGTAAGAAACTTGTGAAACAGTAGCAGCGGGCAAATTAAGGTCAATGAAAAACGTTAGGCGATAATATTTCTCAGTTCCTGTAACTTTGCCAGAGAAATCAGCTGTGATTTCTTGCCATTCGTTCACTTTCGTGTTAGCTACTGACAATTCATAAGCTGTACCCGTACCTCCAGTGCCCGCTTCCACTTTTGGTGAGAAATTACCGATATGATCCATTAAAACTTTCGTACGAATCACATATTTTGTATTTGTCCATTTCATTGCCGCCGGTAAATCCGTAAATGCGCCCGCAAAAACGGCACTACCTGGACGACGGTCAAATTTAATAACCTTTGCACTGGTATTGATTCCCGCTTTTTTAGGATTGTCAACAACTTCAACTGGTTTGCCGTCTAAGTCGCCATTCGCAAAATAAGTAGCTGTAAATGGTGTTTCTAAATCCAATGCACAACCTGTGATAGGCTCTGAATTCCATGAAACATCGTCAATATAATAAAGGTCAGTCGTCGTATGCGCTACACCTGCGTTGAAGAATATCGAGATTTTTTTGTGGTTTTTACCTTTTTGATTGCTGAAATCAATATTGTACGTCACCCATTGATTGGCAGAAGAAACTGTTACCATTGGATTTTCATAAGCAGGCGATGTTCCACCCTCCAATTTAAACAATAAAGGCACAACTTTAGATGAATAGATTTTGATGCTCAACTGATTAAAACGGGATAAATTGATGGCATTTGCACCGTAATCAAGAGTCAAGGCAGAAAATTCATCCAACGGGTCAGTGTATTCGCCCACTTTATCCGTACCATTTTGCTGATTTTTGAACGGATTGTTGATGACTTTCAATGGTGGCGTACCAGCGTATTTACCATTTCTTTGGCATTCAAAATCATCTAAAATATTGAGATTAGGCGTTACAGTTCCACAAACGTTGATGGTTAACTTACTTAAATTGAGGTTATCAAAATAGTAAATTTTACCGTTAGCAGCTGTTCCTGCATCAAATAAAACATTTATTTGCGAAATATCAGCAATGCCTGCTGCACCTGAAAAGTCAAAATTCAACGTTTCCCAAGTATTGGCGGCAGTGACAGTAGCACTCGCCTCTTTATTGCCCTGAGTAGCACTCACTAATTGTACTCTTACCACTTTTCCTACATCTGGTGCATATACCTGAATATTGAGCTGAGGCGAAGCTGCATCAATTCTAAAACCAGTTGGTAGCGAACCCGTCAATGTACTTATTGCTGCTGTTCCCTTGGTATATTTGCCCACTTTTGTTGATTTATTGACCGCACCAGTTGTATTTGGATTGTCAACTGAGCTAAACGAACCGTGCAAAGTGGCGTCATTACTGAGGGGTGCCCATGTCAATGACTGGGGTTCAAAACTTTCGAGTGGCGGCACTTCCGTAAAACGTATATCATCAATGTGATATACATCGCCAACGACACCATTTACACCCGCATTAAAAAACATAACCAACCGTTGATTTCCAGCAAATTGAACTGGGCTAAAATCGGCAGTAGCCTCTATCCATTGACCTACTTGAGCGGCAGTGATGACCGTTGGTACCTCACGTGATGTAGAGCCGCCTTCTAATTTTAAAAGTAAAGTCCCCGCTTTTGAGGCTAATACTTTTACCCTTAAAAAAGGGAATTTGGTTAAATCAATTGCGTCAACATTGTTATGCATCAAAAAGCCGTATTCAGTATCTTGGCCTGCTTGGTCTTTGAATCTTCCGACACTCGCACTCGTATTGATGCCCGTTTTACTTGGATTAGTTACCACACTCAAGCTGTCCCATCCTCCGGCGTAACTGGCATTGCGCTGACATTCAAAATCATCTAAAAGATTCAATGTTGTAGGCGCAACCGTACCCGCACAAGCATCCGCAGGAAGCTGCTTGATATTATCGAAGTAAAAAGTATCTTTTGAATCTTTTACCCCAGGGTCAAAAAAGAAAAGGATTTTTTTGATGGAGTCATTTGCTGAAATGGAGCTAAAATCAAAAGAATACTCTTGCCATGCTCGTGTCACAACAATGTTTTTTATTAATTCTTTTGAGCCTTTTGAGCCTTCTAATTTGAAAATGAACTTGCCGACCTTGTCGCGGCTTGCATTGACTTGAATGGTGAATTTGTTATTCGTTGTCAAATTCAAAGCCGTAGGCATAGTGGCGATAAAAAGACTGTATTCCGTCAAGTTGGATTTGACATATCCAGCGCATTTTGCCGAACTATTGACAATATTGGGTTTGGGATTATTAACTACGCCTAAATAGGTACCGTCGGCAGCCGTCCAAGCCAAGGGCGTTGCGCCGCCTGTCTCAAATGTCTCATTGATTTGAGCTCTTAAAAAATGAGTTGCCATAAAAAGAAGCAACACGGGGAGTATCAGTTTTTTCATTTTAATGAAATTTTGGTTAGCTAATATTGTTTAATTTGATTTAAAAATTTATTGTTATGAATGTGGAATAAATAAACTTAGATTCTTTTGTATTTTTAATAAGTTCATAATTTCAAGTTTGCCCCCATACCCCCGAAGGGGGATTACGCCACAAAAAGGTGAAAATTTTGACCTTTTTACTCCCGATTCTCGGGATAATTCCCCTTCGGGGGTATAGGGGCAAACTAAAAAATTAGACATTAGTTTAATTTTAACTGCTTGCTAAAATGTAAATTTATTTATTTTTCATTCCTAAGAGAGTACTTTATCGTTTTTTAAAAATGACGATTTCAACTTTATTGAACAACTATTTTACCTTTTTTCTCAAAGCCATCCCCCCTCAGTATCAATACATAAAAACCGCTTTTTAAGCCTGTTTTATCAATCGAAACTTGATTTTTACCCATTGAAAAAGCTTTTTTATTGAAAATATTTTTAACAATCTGACCATTCATATCCAAAATATCCAAGCGGGCATTTTCATTTTTTAATAATTCAAATTCAAGGATGAAATTCTCTTGGCTCGGATTAGGGAATATTTTCAATGAAAAATCGGCTGCTTTACTAAAAGGGTCATTCAAAGCCGTAGTATTGTCTTTTGTAAAACCAATTGCGTCCAAAGCTGGTTGTATTTCAGGATTTAACATAAAATTTTTCCACAATAAACCCGTTCTGAAATTTTCAATCATGCATATAATAGGTCCTTGATCAATTGCTAAATAACTATTGGCATACCAGTTTTTAGAAGGGTTAAAAGCATCATAAAAACCCATTGAACCCCAGAGTTGTGCACCCATTTTTCTGTAAAAATGCTTCAAAGCTGCCATGGATTGCACGGGCGAATACGGCATGGAAGAAAGCGCCGCGGTAGGTGAAATCGTGCCATTATCGCTATTACTCAAAGGCTCATGTGAGGAATAACCGTTAGGGTCGTCGCTTGAAGTCAACCCCCAACTATCGCCGCTATAGCCAACCCATTGTTTCGGATTTTCTTTACAATAAGTCCAATTAATCAGCGACTGATTCTGATTATGGATAAAATAATTGGCAAAAGCGTCCTTTTTACCCCTTGGATCAAAGCCAATAAATGAATAATGCGCAAAAAACAAAGGACCACCCGCCAAAGGACCAACCGAAAGTTTGTAACCATAATACGTTTGATTATTGACATAATTCGGCGAACCTGCCCAACCGTTATTATACAAGCTCGCAGGAATGGATTTTGTCGGCGAAGCAACCGCTAAAACATACGTTATCAAAGCTTCATAATAACCGCGCAAAGCGAAATTCATCCGCCAAGCATAATTTGGTGACCAATGCCAATACAGTACATTTTGCCCATTTTGCCTATACCAGTCCCACTCCGCTGCTTCCCACAATTGTTGAATAACCAATCGAAGTCTTGCTTCATCAGTTGTATTACCGTTAAAATATTGTTTTGCCGTTAAAAGTCCTTGAAATAAAAAGGACGTTTCAACTAAATCTCCACCATTATCGTAAGTGCTGAAGGGGATTACTTTACCCGTTTTTCCGTCCATCCAATGCGGAAAGATTCCGTGAAAACGGTCGGCAGTAGAGAGAAAACCCACAATTTTCAATAATTGAGAGACCCCCTCAGTACGCGTAATAAAACCCCGCTCCACGGCTACAACAATTGCCGAAATTCCAAAACCCGTACCGCCAGTGGTTACGATATCACCTGAAGTATTGCGCTCGCGAGCCATACCCGAGATGGGATGCGCAAATTCCCAGAAATAACGGAATGTATGCCGCTGTACCATCGTCAAGAGCTCATCGTCGGTCATGTTTTTAACCGTTGCTGCTGCTTCATTTGAAAATTCCGAAATCTCACTGCTTTTTACTGCCTTTATCTTGTATTTAAAATTTTTAGGGGTACTTGAATTACCCACAAAATCGATGAAAGTTGTCGTAACATTTGTCGTTTTCAATAAACTAAAAGTCAAACCATTATCCACTGACCGCCAAATCTGATAGCCATCAGGAGTGCCTGAAGAAGCTGTCCAATTAAGCTCAACGTGGCTATCATAACCATTAGCCGTCAAATTTGTGGGTATGCTCAATGCCCCAGTTGAGGTCGCTCTATAAGTCCGAATATTATCAACATACAACAAGCGTTCAATACCATCGGCTATATTTTGTCCAAAAACAATGGCTTTGGTTTTTGTGAAATCAACAGTGCTATTGCCCGCATCGTTAAAGAAAATACTGAGGGGTATCTTAATTTCTGTCCAAGCAGTAGCAGATAAGTTAGGTGTAAAATCACCAATATTGTATTTCTTAGTTTTAACATTATTGGTAGAACATTCCATAAATATTTTAGGCAGCGCAGACTTATCCAAAGCGACTGACGAATAAGCCCAAAATGCCAAAGTGTCTGTCTGCTTAATATCCTGCAACGGAAATCCTGGGGCGATAACAAAGGAAGACCAATCCCCTCCTGATTGCGACGTCCACCGCAATTTTAAGCTGTTATTTCCTTGAAAAACTAAGGTATTTTCAGTCGGGATTTTATCACCACTTGCTCCTGCCTGCTCAATAGTACTCGGAGATGTTTTAAATGCTAAACCTGAATCATAATAACCTGGGTTATTGCTATCTTGAAAAAACCAAATGGTTTGAGCTACCACACTTTGGTGTGTAAGAATAGATATAAAGACGATAAAGATTAAAAATGAGTAAGTTTTTAGCATAACATCTGTTTCGTTTAGTTTTCTAATTTCATGTTTTTATTTTGATAAAAAACGTGAAAAGCTAATTTTTATAAAGCAAAATTAGTTTAAACCAAACGAAAGTCAATATTTTTGACCTCACTATTACCTCACACCTCTAATATTGCATTAAAAAAGAAGTTAAATTATCGCTCTCTGATAGCCCTAATTTTTTACGTAATCGAGAACGCTTGTTTTCTATACTTCTTACTGAGATAAAAAGCAGAGGGCTGATTTCTTTTGAGGAAAGATTCATGCGTAGTAAAGCAGCGAGTTTGAGGTCACTTGGGGTGAGGTCAGGAAATTGTGATTTTATACTTTTTAAAAAGGCTTCATGCACTTCATTAAAATTGTCTTCAAATATGCGCGAAGATTCTTCGTGGGTAAGGTTGTAATCAATCAAATGTGAAAGTCGATTATAGTGTTTTTCCGGCAAGCCAGTTTTCATTGAATTCAATTCCTCTTTAATTTCAAGTAAAACATCATTTTTTTGAATAATATTTAAAGTGGAGTTGACCAGTTCTTTGCTTTTAGCAATCACCTCAGTGTGTAGTTTTTCATTATCAATTTTGATGCGCTGTTGCTCCAATTCTTTTTCTTTTTCAGCTTCCAATTTCAAGCGTTGCTTTTCAAGTTGAAAAGTGTGGTACTTTTGAAGCCAAAAAATTAAACATATAATTAAAGTGGCGTAAAGAAACTTAGCCCAAAGTGTTTCATACCAAAAGGGTAATATTTCAAATTCAATACTTTCTTCTGAATCCGATACATCATTTTTTAAATAAAATTGATGAACACCCGCCGAAAGATTGACGAACTCACGCGCGGTAGAATTGTCCCAATCCGACCACTTTTGCAGGTGATTTGACAATAAATATTGAAAATTTGTTGCATTATTGAAATGGGGCAAAGCGAAGTTTACCCTCAACTCTCTATACTGAGGGGGTAACTTCAAAATAGAATTGGACTTATCAGTTGAGTAAAAATGAAAACTTTCACCGTCTTTTGCATAAAGACGAATTATGGGTTTGGGCTTATAAGTTGACCGAACATTCGCTTTATTTTTATCAAAAACAGCATATCCATCATCCAAGCCAAATAAATAATGGCTACTATCCAAAGCAATCACTGTTTCATAATCGGGAATGAGCTTTAATTTGAACTGAAAATCGGGATTTACAGGCTTATTTTTAGGGTTTTTATTAAAAAAACTGACCCCATCTGAATATATTTCAATATTATCAATTTCAATTTTTAATAAATCATTGCCGATTCCTTGCATCAATTTTCCTTTTTTTGAAAATGAAATATCTTGATTTACTTCTGCGAAATTTTGAGCGCTTTTGTCATAATAATAGTAGTATTTATTGCTTGAAAAAATCAACTTATTATCAATAAATGCAAAAAAAGGCTTTGAA
>JANMYC010001386.1:0-8540 GCA_031381715.1 Saprospiraceae bacterium | reverse complement strand
GTTTTAATTCATCATTTCAGCTTGCACTGGAAAGAGCTCAATGAATGGTATAAAAATGGAATCGAGGCAGGATATCAATCGGGAGATTTATTTTTCCTTGGATTTTGCGCCGCTAATTGCACTTTTTGGAATCCCACTCTTGATTTAGCCACATCTTATCAAGAGCAAAAAAAATACTTGAAAATAGTCCAAGATACTCGGTATGACGATGCATTATACTCAGCATTTTTATTGTTACAAACCACTCAAAATCTAAGAGGCCTCACCAATAGCCATTTTTCATTGGACGATGATACTTTCAATGAAAAAGAATTTCTTCAAAACATGGTAAAACGCAAGTATTTATCAGGGATAGGCATGTATTATATCACTAAAGCCTACTTGCACATGTTTTATGAAGACTTTGATACAGCCTTATATTACATTGATGAAGCCGATAAATATAAAAAATCATTGGTGAGCCATATTTTTATCGATCGACTTTGTACCATTAGTTTTTTCACCTATAGCGCCCTATTGAGTAAAACTCACGGGTATAAAAAGCTGAAACTAAGGTACAAAATGAACGCAGCCTATAAAAAAATGCAAAAATGGGCGAATTATAATGAAGTGAATTTTTTACATCTTCAGCTATTAATGAAAGCGGAGATAGAAAGCCATAATAACAACTTTGCAAAAGCCACTATTCTCTATGAACAAGGGATAGAGTATGCTCAGAAAAATGAATGGAAAGCGGACGCAGCTTTTGGGACGGAGTTGTTGGCCAAACACTTTTTAAGAAATAACGTGGGATTAGCAGCCACCGAATATATGGCTCAAAGCATTGCATTATATAAAGATTGGGGCGCAAAAAGAAAAAAGAAGTTTTTAAAAGAGAAATATGCTAAAATACTTAATCATAAAACGCTTAACTCTCTGGGCAATAACATTTTAGACTCAAAAGACTCTCCACAAAACGAGGGAAAATTTGATATGGATATGGCGAGTATCATAAAAACATCCCAAGCTATTTCGGGGGAGATTATGATAGAGTCATTATTATCTAAAATGATTCAAATTATTGTCATGAATGCTGGTGCTGAAAATGCCATTCTTCTTCTTGAAAATGACAATAAGCTTTATATTCAAGCTACATCTTACAATAATGTAGTCAATATAATGCCCAATATTGCCCTTAAAAATTATGAAAACATAGCCCAATCTATCGTTAATTATGTTTCACAGCTAAAGGAATCAATCGTATTGAATGATGCCTCAGTAGAAGGTAAATTTATAAACGACCCTTACATCATAAAGACACAAACCAAATCAGTCCTATGCAGCCCTATCATTTTATTAAATAAACTTTACGGCATTATTTACTTAGAAAACAATATTTTAACCAACGCTTTTACAGAAGATAGGCTAAAAGTGCTGAACTTGTTGTCCACTCAAATGGCAATATCCATCCAAAATGCTTTGATTTATGCCAACTTAGAAGAAAAAGTAGCTCTGAGAACCTCTGAGTTATCAAAATCTCTTCACCAACTTAAAGCCACTCAAAACCAACTTATTCAATCAGAAAAAATGGCATCCCTCGGAGAGCTTACAGCAGGCATTGCCCATGAAATACAAAACCCCTTAAATTTTGTCATTAATTTCTCAGAGTTGAGCTTAGGAATAGCCCAAGAACTGAAAGTGGAAATGGAGAAATTTCAAATACCCGAAAAAGATAAGGCTTATATCAATGAGATTTTGACCGATTTATATGATAACCAAGAGAAAGTGAACCATCATGGCAAACGAGCATCAAGCATCGTGAAAGGTATGCTCGAACACTCTCGAAAAAACACCGGCATTAAAGAAAGAACAGACGTTAACCACCTTGTAAAAGAAGCTCTTTCTCTCAGCTTTCATGGATTAAAATCCAAAGACATGGCTTTCGATGCCGAGTTCAAAATGGATTTGGATGATAAAATCCATAAAATAAATATTATCTCTCAGGATATTGGAAGGGTTCTATTAAATATTTTTAACAATGCTTTTTATATTGTTAATCAGCGTGCGCACCTTTCCAAAAGTGCGGGTGAAAGCTATACCCCCTCAGTATTTGTCTCCACAAAACAGTTAGAAGATACCATTGAAATACGGATAAAAGACAATGGTACGGGTATGTCCGAAAGAGTAAGAGCAAAAATCTTTCAACCTTTTTTCACAACAAAACCAACTGGACAAGGTACAGGTTTAGGACTTTCACTCGCGTATGATATTGTAACAAAAGGGCATGGCGGGACATTAGAAGTATTAAGTACTGAGGGGGTCGGTTCGGAGTTTGTTATTACTTTACCTTTAAAAACCAATGGATGATGAAGAAGTTAATCATAAGCTTATATCTCGCCCACACTTTCTGTATTGGCTTTTCGCAAGAAGAATATAAGGCATTTAATGATAGCTGTAAACATGAGCTAACGATTATAAAACAAGATACAAGCCGAGTTCTGATGATGACATTGTTAGGTAGTTCATACGCATACACTGATTTTGATTCAGCTATTCACTATGGTAATCAGGCATTGGTATTGGCAGAAAAAATTAAATTTTCGAGAGGTGAAGTAAGGGCTTTAAACAGTATAGGTGTTGCCTATATGAATCAAGGAGATATACCCAAATCAATGGAGTTTCAACTAAAAGCACTTCATTTAGCAGAAGAGTACCATTATTTTATAGAACAAGCCGATTGCCTCGATGCAATGGGTTTCATATACAATTATTTAAAAGAATATCCTAAATCAATATATTATGGTCAAAAAGCAAGGGAAATAATTGATAAATTAAAACTTGAAGAATGGGATTTAGATATAAAAATTCGGATAAACCTGAATTTAGGAACTAACTATATGCTCAATAATCAATTGGATTCTTCCCTTATTTATCTTCAAAAAACATACAATGAAACCCTTGATTTAGGTTGGCACCCCGTACTTCTGAGGTATTTTGGAGAACTTCAATTTCGATTGGGCAATCGCGAATTGGCACTTGAATATCTGCGTAAAAGCGTTGCAATAAATAGGGCAAGGGATGACACTTATTCGGGTACTCAAGCCAATAATACAATTGCCACTTTTTTTTATCAATTAAAACAACCCGATTCCTGTATTTATTATGCAAAAGTCGGTCTTGCTTATGCGCAGAAAATTGGTTACAAAAGAGGCGCATTAGAAGCGAGTAACCTATTAACCAAGCAATATGAGCTGCTTAAAGACACTAAACAAGCATTTTATTATCAAAAAATAGCTGCAACGCTCAATGATGAATTGTACGGTGCTAAAAAAATTTTGGAGCTTCAAAAAACACTTTCTGAACAGCAACAGCGCCAACAGGAGATTGAAATAGATAAAATAGCCCATGAAAATCAAATAAAACAATATGCACTATTGGTAATATTAGGTGTGATGTTTTTAATTGGTTTTATTCTATACCGCAACAATCGGCAAAAACGAAAAGCAAATGCTGTTTTAGAAAAAACACTTTCAACTTTGAAAGCTACTCAAACCCAACTCATCCAATCCGAAAAACTCGCCTCTCTTGGTGAACTTACCGCAGGCATCGCCCACGAAATACAAAACCCTTTGAATTTTGTCAATAACTTTTCGGAATTGAGTGTGGATTTGGTGAAAGATTTAAAAGATGAAATTGAAAAACCCGATATTGATAAAGAATATGTAAGTGAATTATTTACGGATTTAAGTCAAAACCAAGAAAAAATCAATCATCATGGCAAACGAGCGAGTAGTATTGTAAAAGGCATGCTTGAACATTCTCGTGCGAGTACAGGCGTAAGAGAATTGACCGATATTAATAAATTGGCGGATGAATATTTGCGGTTGTCTTATCATGGTTTAAGAGCAAAAGATACTACTTTTAATGCTGATTTTTCAACAGATTTTGAGGGGAACTTACCTAAAATGGAAGTCATTCCACAAGATATAGGGCGGGTTTTATTGAATTTGATTAATAATGCTTTTTATGCCGTTCACCAACGAGCGCAACTTTCCAAAAGTTCAAAACTTTTGGAAAGTTCGGGCGAAAGTTATACCCCCTCAGTATCAGTGGCTACAAAACAGTTAGAAAACGCTATTGAGATACTGGTCAAAGATAACGGTACAGGTATGCCCGAAAGCGTAAGAACCAAAGTCTTTCAACCCTTCTTCACCACCAAACCAACAGGACAAGGCACAGGCTTAGGGCTGTCGTTGGCGTATGATATTGTAACGAAGGGGCATGGAGGAACATTGGAAGTCGAAAGTACTGAGGGGGTTGGCTCAGAGTTTATTATTACTTTACCTTTTAAAACCAATGGATGATGAAGGCATTAATTATTATCTTGCTTGTTGTATTTGAATTGAACTTAGGTTTTAGTCAAAATAGAGAAACTGATAGCTTAAAACATGAATTATCAATCAGCAAAGCCGATACACATCGGGTGATGCTTTTAAAGCAAATATCCGGCTATTTTAGTGCTGTAAATATTGATTCAGGCATTTATTACGCTCAACAATCATTAGCACTTTCCAGAGAAATTGCATTTGCAGAGGGTGAAGCTGAAGCTTTAGGCATGTTGGCTTGGCTTCTACGAAATTCTGGTAATAGTTCAAAAGCATTAGAGTTGTATCTTAAACAATTGAAAATTGCGGATAGAAATCATTTTTTTAAACAAAAAGGAGATGCTCTTCGAGTTATGGGGATGATTTATCGAGATGAGTTTAAAGATTCTGATAAAGGATTAAAATTTCTTTATAAATCAAAAGCAATATATGATTCGATTCAGTATTTTAATGGTTTAACTCTAGTTGAAGCCATCATAGGTTATACTTATATACCCATTAAACAATTAGACTCTGCCGATTATTATCTCCATTTGGCAGAGCGACACAACATTCAATATAACATTAATTTTGATGGTATCGTTTATAGATTTTTAGGTCATTTTTATAAAGAAAAAGGAGATACACGAAAGGCTATTGATTATTACAATCAGAGTTTGAAAGCATCGTATGTATATGGGGATTATTTAGAAAGTTGTGTAACCAATTGGAGCTTAGGAATAATATATCGAGACTTAAATCAACTTGATTCTGCCATTTATTTTACAACAACCGCCTTAAATGAGGCTCAAAAAATGAATTTCTATAAATACATAATTCGTTCCGCAACACTGTTACATGATTTAAATAAAAAAAACAATCCCATAAAAGCACTTGTAAACCTTGAAATAGCATCCGCAGCCAAGGATAGTGTGCAAGAAAAGAGCACTTCAACTGCCCTGAAAAGTGTTTTAGACATTGATGTTCAGGAGCGTCAATACGAAATTGATACCGCTAAAAAGGAATATAGGAATAACATTCGGCAATATGGTTTATTGGCAGTATTGATTGTGTTTTCATTAATCGGTTTAATCCTTTATCGCAATAATCGTCAAAAACAAAAAGCCAATATCCTTTTACAAGAACAAAAAGAGAAAGCTGAAAGCACTTTATCACAACTCAAATCCACCCAAGCCCAACTCATCCAATCCGAAAAACTCGCCTCCCTCGGTGAACTCACCGCAGGTATCGCCCATGAAATACAAAACCCCTTAAACTTCGTCAATAACTTCTCGGAATTGAGTGTGGATTTGGTAAAAGATTTAAAAGAGGAGTTTAAGAAACCTGAAAAAGACGAAGTTTATATTGATGAACTGTTCGATGATTTAAGTCAAAATCAAGAAAAAATCAATCACCACGGCAAACGAGCAAGCAGCATTGTAAAAGGTATGCTTGAACACTCCCGCGCGAGTACAGGTGTAAAAGAATTGACCGATATTAATAAACTGGCGGATGAATATTTACGGTTGGCTTATCATGGGTTAAGAGCAAAAGACAATACTTTTAATGCAGATTTTACTACGAATTTTGATGAAAACTTGCTTAAAATAGAAGTCATTCCACAAGATATTGGGCGTGTTTTATTAAATTTGATTAATAATGCGTTTTATGCTGTTAACCAACGCAAGAAAGATGTCATTGCGAGGAACGAAGCAATCTCAAGTTATACCCCCTCAGTATCTGTGACTACGCAACAAATTGACAATCAAGTAATTATAAAAGTAAAGGACAATGGCATTGGTATGTCTGAAGCCACCAAAGCTAAAGTATTTCAACCTTTTTTCACTACTAAACCAACTGGGCAGGGTACAGGCTTAGGTTTATCTATCAGTTATGATATTATTACTAAGGGTCACGGCGGAACATTAGAAGTTGAAACAAAAGAAGGGGAATATACTATATTTATTATCAAATTAACTTAACTTTGCCTAAACTAAAAAACAGATGAAAATATTAGTCGTTGATGACGAACAAGATATCACTACCTTATTCCAACAGCGTTTTCGCCGTGAAATACGCGAAGGGCTGTTTGAGTTTTCGTTCAAATATTCAGGCGAAGATGCTTTATTGTTTCTAAAAGAGCATGAACATGAAGCCATTCTCATTCTTTCTGATATTAATATGCCCGGTATGAGTGGCTTGGAATTGCTCAGACGCATAAGAAATATATCTCCAAGTCCACCCCCTGTTATTATGATGATAACAGCCTATGGTGACAAAGAAAATTACGACCAAGCTATGCGTTTGGGGGCAAATGATTTTTTGAACAAACCCTTAGATTTTAACTTCTTAAAAGATAAACTAACTAACTTGCAAATATGACGAAAGCCAAAATCATGATTGTGGATGATGAAAATGACTTTGAACAGCTCATCCGTCAAAAATTTCGGCGTCAAATACGCGAGCAGGAATATGAATTCATTTTTGCTCAAAATGGAAAAGATGCTTTAGATAAACTTGAAGAAAACCCCGACGTCGAAATCGTTTTCAGTGATATTAATATGCCTATAATGGATGGGCTTACACTGTTAATGAGGTTAAATGAAAAAAATCCATTACTCAAAGCTGTAATTGTATCCGCTTATGGCGATATGGAAAATATCCGCGTGGCAATGAATCGAGGTGCATTTGACTTTATTTGCAAACCGATTCAATTTGAAGATTTGGAATTAACGCTTCTAAAAACTTTAAAATATGTAGCCCAAATAAGGGAAACCATAAAAGCCATCAAGGAAAATAATATTTTGAAAATGTACGTGGATGATAGCGTACTCCAGTTCATGACCAGTACTGAATATGAATCTTCGCTACTCCAGAATGAAACCATAGATGCCACGGTAGTTTTTATGGATATTTGCGGATTCACGGCTATTTCGGAAAAAGAATCCCCAAATTTTGTTGTCAATCTCATCAACAAATACTTTGATTTGATGGTGAAAGAAATAATTGCCCAAGGTGGTTACGTTGATAAATTTTTGGGTGATGCCGTTATGGCTGTGTTCAGAGGTGATTTTCATATTGATAGAGCCATTGAAGCATCATTAGCCGTTCACAACGCCATCGAAGCTCAAAAAGAAGAACTCACCGAAAAAGAAACCTATAAACCCATGGTAGCAATTGGCATCAATTCAGGTGAAATGATTTCCGGCAATATTGGCTCTGCCGCCCTAAAAAGGTTGGATTTCACGGTCATCGGTGATACGGTTAATACATCACAGCGCCTTCAATCCGCCGCTAAACCGGGTCAGATTGTCATCAGTAAAGCCGTTTATGAAAAAGTTAAAAACTCGTTCAATTGTCAAGTCATCGGCGATATATCCGTAAAAAATAAAGCCAAGCCCATCACCATCTATGAAGTAATTGAATAAATGTTTATTCAATCGCTTCATAAGATTTTGATGAAATTTTCATGATATATCCCTTTTTTTAACAAAAAGTGCTTGTTACACCCTATCAACTTACAGAGAGTACCCTTCCCTACCCCTCAGTATTTATCGAATTTTTCCGACAAAATCTCCTTTAGTAACCTTATAAATTATTTTAATCAACACTCTATTTACTTAGTCAGGCCTACAAGCATGTGTCTGCCTATTCTCGCCTATATTCTGCTAAAAAGTGCACTCCCCTACTCCAATTATACTTACACCCGTCATTCCCCACACGCTTTTTTATTTGGCGAAGATTTGATATTTTAAATAAAAACAATATTTAAATACTTCATTTTCAATGCTAATTATTTTAAACAAATTGTGCTTAAAATATTTAAAAGTGAAAATTAGTTAAATGCCAATTTTAAATTTTTTTGTGGGAAATGTCGGTTACACTAAAAACAAAAAGAGATTTTAGATTCAAAAAATATTGAAGTCAACGCATTACCTTTGGGAAGGTTTTACATTTTATAATCAAGAAAATCGAGGGAAAAACATATAAAATCACTTCTAAAAAGTAAAGAAAATGAAAAAAACACCTTGGTTTGAACGAAAATTTCCTGCCATTGAAGATAACGGAATTTTTCCTTCTATTTTAGAAAGATTGGAAGGAACAACAGCTCGACTGACCTATAAAATGAAGCGCATGGATACTGATTTAACCCTTTCAACGGAGGGAAAATGGAGCATCAAGAAGGAAATCGGTCAT
>JANMYC010001362.1:0-1687 GCA_031381715.1 Saprospiraceae bacterium | reverse complement strand
TTAACTCGGAATTTGGCGGCGCACCCCACCTCACCTTGTTAAATGCTTCCTTTTTTACTAAAAACCAAAGTGTTAAACCCGTTATAGAAGTCAAAGCGGGTCATTGTTTTATCCGTAATTTGAGTTCAAAAGGTTATGGCGATGTGCTGATAAATGACCATGGCGTTGATAGAAAATTTAAAAATGGAAAGATTGAGGGTGAGTATGTAAGTGTACACGGTAAAACAGCCGATGAAGAAAAAAACGTAATTGTTACGTTTGACAATGCACCCCCAAAATCGCTCAATTTGCCTTTCCCTCCTACCCCTGAATTGGATAAAAAGGTATGGGACAAACTTTCTTCGGGCAACTATACGCTTGTCAATGAAAAGAATCTGAATGAGGGAAATTTGACAATTAAAACGGATTGGGTAATCGTTGACCCGTCAAAATCTCCCGATGATACGAGGCTTTTGCAAGCGGCTTTAAACAGTAGTGCAAAGTATGTGGGCTTATTGAATAATGAACCTTTTCATATCTCAAAAAATATTGTGGTTAACCGAAACAAGGGCAAAGTTGAACTCATTTATGGCTACATGAGCGAAATAATTGGAGAAAAAAGCCTCCGACTTCGTGAAAATCCTGAAATTCCCAATAACAAAATTTTGTTTACCCTCGAAACTGGAAGTGCTAAATCCTTAACTATTAAGGGTATTCGGCTTCTTACGGATGATGGGAATAATTCGGATGTGCTATTGTTTCAAAACAATGCTGCCCAACAGATTATTTTCGAAGATATTCGTTGTAAACACGCACCCCGAGGCTATCGTAATGGTAAAGAAAGCTATGGCAAACAAGTGTTTTTTGAAAATGTTGAATTTGCTTATACGGGTATTCATTATGATGTCGTCATGCAGTTTGACAATCAAAAAGTCATTGCAAGACAATTTAACCTTGAAGCACCTATCGTAATTGACCCAACTGTGGTTGACGGAAAGGAATATAAGCGGTTTTCAATTTTGCCAAAACTTTTAAATAACGGAAGCGACATTGTTGTGATGTCTCAAAAATTGGGTGAATTGAATGGTGTTTTTGTAGAAACAACCAATGGCGGAAAAACAGAGTTATTGTCTGCCTATTTTAACGTTATGCGAACCATTGACAATTCTTCTTCGACCGATATTACCAATTTTATCGTATCTGGAAAAGGCAGTGATTTTTGTTTGATTGGGCAGGAACGCATCAGAGCCGAAAAAGAAACAGAGAAGAGCGGTGCGAAACTTTTGATACCGCATAAAAATAAATATGGCATCATCATATCGAATGGCAAACAACACATCATCGAAGCAACATCTTTACCCACGTATTTAAAATATCCAGGATTTAACCCATTCAATGACACTGATTATGAAGTATATGTTCAGAAAAATCATATTAGAATGACGGGGTTATTTCGGGCAATTACAAAATGAATAGTTCAACTTGCTAATAAACGACATTTTTACTGAGGGGTGCGTTTTATATATTTAAAGCATAACCTAACGCGGGTTTCAAACCCGCGTTAGGTTGGAACTAATTTAAAATCAATGAATTGCAATTTAATTCAAATTCTGAATATATATATAAAACGCACTACTGAGGGGTCTAAAATATTGATTATCAAGGCTTTAAACTTTCCAAAAGTTAAAAACTCTTGGAAAGTTAATGT
>JANMYC010001308.1:0-5171 GCA_031381715.1 Saprospiraceae bacterium | reverse complement strand
TTCAAAGGCAGACATTTTTTCTAAGTTTTGTGCCGCTTTTTTGGGCATCTCTAATATTACACTTTGTACTGTTCCCATTTTTTAAAATTTTAGTGCAAAATAAGGTCTTTTTATTAAAAAATCAAAAAAATACTGAGGGGGGTAAGCTCTTGGGTTTTTAATATAACAGATAATGGATTTACTTAGATTTATAACGTGTGGTAGTGTTGATGATGGTAAATCAACCTTAATTGGAAGGCTTCTTTTCGATAGTCAATCCGTTTCACTCGATATTTTAAATGCGATTGAACGCCAAACTAAGAACAAAGATAATGGTGAAATTGACCTTTCATTGTTGACGGATGGTTTGCGGGCGGAGCGTGAGCAGGGGATTACGATTGATATTGCCTATAAATATTTCACGACACCCAAGCGAAAGTTTATTGTGGCAGATGCACCGGGGCACGTTCAATATACACGCAATATGGTGACGGGGGCGAGTAATTCGGATTTGGCGATTGTGTTGATTGATGCTCGTTTGGGGGTGATTGAGCAGACGCGAAGGCACTCATTAATCATATCGCTATTGGGTATTCCGCACGTGGTGGTGGCGATTAATAAAATGGATTTGGTGGGTTTTGACCCCTCAGTATATGACAAAATTGTGAGCGACTATCAAGTTTTAGCGGCTCAATTGGGTGTAAAAGATGTAGTATTTATCCCGATGTCGGCTTTACAAGGCGATAATGTGGTTGAAAAATCAAAGAATATGCCTTTTTATACGGGTAAAACTTTGTTGCAATATTTAGAGACGATAGAAGTGACGAGCGATATTAATTTGACGGATCCACGTTTTCAAGTGCAATACGTCATTCGTCCGATGAATGAGGAGTACCACGATTATCGCGGGTATGCGGGTAAAATCCAGAGCGGTATTTATAAAGTGGGTGATAAAGTTGCGGTATTGCCTTCGGGTATTGAATCCACAATTTCACGTATTGAAGTGAATTTAAAAGATGTAAATGAGGCATTTTCGGGACAAGCTGCGGTGCTTCATTTGGCAGATGATATTGATATTTCGAGAGGGGATTCGATTTCTGTCACGGGAGCAACTGTACAGACTTCTACCGAAATAGAAGCAACAATCTGCTGGTTTGATGAAACTCGTTCATTGAAGGAGGGGAGTAAATTTTTGATTCAAAATGGCGCGAATACGACAAAAGCCGTTGTGAAATCCATTGAATACAAATTGGATGTTTCAACGCTTGAAAAGTGCTCGATTACTGAGGGGGGGTTGAACGACATCGTAAAAGTGCGTTTAAAAACGGCAAAACCACTTGTTTTTGACAATTATCAAAACAATCGGGCGACAGGTGCGTTCATTTTAATCAATGAAAATACATGTAATACGGTGGCTGCGGGCATGGTTTCGGCTGAATCTCAAACTACAGTTGATGACCTTAGCACGGCTGTCGAAGATTTTCAATCGCTTGTAAAACAAGGTAAAACGCTTGAAGCCATTGAAAAATATTACGCTGATGATATTCAGATACAGGAAAATAGCGAAGCACCACGAGTTGGCAAACAAGCCATGTTACAGCGAGAGAAAGGCTTATTAGACCAAATAAAATCGATAAAATTTGACATTTTATCATCAGTCATTGATGAGGCAAAAGGTTTAGTGTTAGGTGAAATGCAGATTAATTATGAAACCCTATCGGGTCATACAAGGCAAATCAGCGAAGCTTTTGTACAACATTGGAAGAATGGTAAAGTGGTTTTTGAAAGGTTTTATTATAAGTAGAATTAGGATGTATTGGATTTGAAAGGTGAATTGGGATTAAAAATCCTAATTTGTCTTTCAAATCCTGCAAATCCTGATTTAAATTTCATATTAATTATCAAACATAAGAATTTTAAAAATTCTAATTATCTGATTAAAAATGACTTTGACAGAAAACAAAAATCTGCCAATCGGCTTGGATACCAACGCTTTACAGCAATTAACGGCTGACCTTAACGACCAACAATTGATATGGTTGAGTGGCTATTTCTTTGGCGCTTCACAAGCTCAAAATAAAGTTTCAGTATCCAACAGTAATGGAAACGGCAATGGTTATGCGGCTATGACACCGACGGTAGCACCAAGTTTTGCGGCTGCTCCAGTGGCTTCAAAAGTGACTATTTTATACGGTTCACAATCGGGTAACAGTAAAAAAGCGGCTAACCAAATGGCAGATGCTTTGAAAGCGGCAGGTTCGGAAGTGGCGGTAGCGGATATGTCGGATTACAAATCGTCGCAGTTGAAAAATGAGAAATTGCTTTTGTGTATCGTAGCGACTTATGGCGAAGGTGAGCCACCTGCGGCAGCGGAGGAATTGCATGAATTCATTTTCAGCAGCCGTGCGCCGAAGTTGAATGATTTGCAGTTTTCGGTGTTGGCTTTGGGTGATAAATCCTATGTGCAATTCTGTCAAACGGGTAAGGATTTTGACGAACAATTGGAAAAATTGGGGGCAAAACGCATTGCTGACCGCGTGGATTGCGATGTGGACTGGCACGATGACGCCGAAAAATGGGTCAAATCAGTGGTAGCTAAAATGCCTAAACCTGTTACAAATGGTGTTTCTGTGAATGGAAATGGCAATGGACATGCTTACATGGCACCCACAAAAACAGAATCAGCGAAACCAAAATACGATAGAAAAACGCCTTTTGAAGCGGAAGTTTTAGAAAAAATCCAATTGAATGGTCGTGGCTCTGTGAAAGAGACTTGGCATGTGGAGTTGAGTTTGGCGGATTCAGGTTTGACTTATGAACCGGGTGATGCCTTGCATGTGATTCCGACGAATTCAGAGCGTATCGTTGCTGACGTTTTTAATGTTTCATAATTAGTCCCCTCAGTAAAAGTCGATTTTGATGGACTTAATCAGGATTTAGGTCATGTTTTATTAGAAAAAACGGAACTAACGGTATTGAGCCGTGATGTTTTACAGAAATATTATGAGTTATCTGAAAACGATAAAATAAAAACTATTTTAGAAGACCCTAAGGCATTGAACGCTTACATTTATGGTCGTGATGTGGCGGATTTAATCGTTGATTTTCCTGCGGAATTGGAGCCACAAGTGTTGGCAAATATTTTACGAAAATTACCTTCACGGGCGTATTCAATTGCATCAAGTTTAGCGGCGCATGAAGAAGAAGTGCATTTGACAGTGGGTGCAGTGCGGTACCAAGCGCAAGGTCGTAAAAAAGAAGGTGTGGCGTCGTCTTTCCTCGCTGACCGCGTGGCAGTGGGTGAAAAAGTGAAAGTATTTGCGGAGGGAAATGAATATTTCAAACTACCTAAAGACCCCTCAGTAAATACTATTATGGTTGGTCCCGGTACGGGCATTGCGCCGTTCAGAGCTTTTATAGAAGAGCGGGCTGAAACGGGTGCGGAAGGTAAAAACTGGCTTTTCTTCGGTAATCCGAATTTTACAACGGACTTTTTATACCAAACGGAGTTTCAGCAATACTTGAAATCGGGCGTTTTAAACAAAATTGATTTGGCTTTTAGTCGTGACCAAGCGGAAAAAGTGTATGTTCAGCATAAATTATTGCAAAAATCGAAGGAAGTATTCGATTGGTTGCAAAATGGTGCGTATTTTTACGTTTGTGGTGATAAAAACCGCATGGCAAAAGATGTTGAACAAGCGTTGATACAAATTGCGAAAAAAGAAGGCGGTTATTCAGATGAAAAAGCCATAGATTGTGTGAAAGATTTGAAAAAGCAGAGACGGTATTTGGAAGATGTTTATTGATGAAATACGGTTTTACATCTAATTGTATATACTGATTGCGATTTAATTCAGACCTTTGATCCTAATTTTTATAAAAATACTGAGGGGTCTGATGAGACGTATATTTTTTGTTGTGACTTTTGTTTTTAACTTACTGACCGTAAAATCGCAGACTATTCACCAGCAAGCCTATTATTTTCGCTTTTTAGCTAAAGTGAAATTGAGCGAAAAATGGGCATTACAAGCTGAAACGGATTATCGGCGTTTTACGAATCCTGATAGAATGTGGCAAAATTTTAATCAATTGCGCCTGCATTATCGCCTTAATCCGCATTGGGAATCGGTGGCAGCATTGACTTATGCGGTAGTTTGGCAAGGGAGTTTGCCCGTTCCTGAGTGGCGGCCGTATCAGAGTATTCAATATCAGCACGTGCTTGGACAAGGTTGGAGTTCAGCATATCGATTTCAGTTTGAAGAGCGTTTTATACACCATTCTTCAAAAACGGAATTGACTGAGGGGTTTGGTTTTAGATTGCGCCCGCGTGTGCGATGGCTTGTTTCGAAAGTAATTAATTCTAAATGGACCGCTCGATTCAGTGAAGAACTTCTGTATCATACAGACGATGGTTTTAACCAATCTCAAACATGGTTATATATTGAAAGGCAATTAAACCATGGATTTATATTAGATTTGGGCTATCTTAAAACGTATGTGAAACGTGTACCCAAGGGTTATATTGATAGAGATAATGTGCGGTTGAGTATTGTTAAAAATTTTACCTTGAAAAGTATATAGTGTTTAGCTTTTGTCTAAGCTCTAAAATAGAGAGAAATGATTTCAAAAAAAATGAAATATGCTTTAAAAGCCTTGATTTACATCGCCAATCATCAAGATACAGGCGTTGTGAAAGCTCAAGATATTGCTGAAAATGGCAACATTCTTTTTAACGAAAAAGAGCAGAAACCGAAGAAGTTTTTAGAGCAAATTTTATTGGAATTAAAAAAGGGGCGTATTCTCAATAGCAAGCAGGGCAATGTAGGGGGCTATTATTTTGTTAAAAACCCTGAGCAAGTGACTTTGGCGGATGTGTATCGCTTGATTGATGGGCCCATAGCTTTAGTTCCGTGCGCCTCTAAGAATTTTTATGAAAAATGTGAAGATTGCCCAAGCGAAGATGAGTGCTCAATTCGCCACGCTTTGATACAGGTACGCGACGAAACGTTGAAGGTTTTGGAAAAGAAAAATATACATGATTTGGCAAAGGGGACGTATATAGATGCAAATGTTAGTTGGACAATATAATTATAAGTAATTGAAAATGAATCTTTTAAATAGGATAAAAAAATAAATTTTAAAAAAAATCTATTTTTTTATCATCTAATTCTACTAATTCCATAGAATTTACT
>JANMYC010001306.1:0-3540 GCA_031381715.1 Saprospiraceae bacterium | reverse complement strand
TTGGATTGGCGTCATGGTCAAAACAATGCTCGTTATCCAGACTTTTCAACGGGAACGGCTCAGGGTAAAACCATTGGTTCGGCGGGTGCTGAAGTTACGGGAACGCCTTTTGGTGGTAATGCTGCCACAAGTGGTACTTTTTATCCGGGTACAGCGTTTCCGGTGGCTTACCGGAATGTTTATTTCTTCGCAGACTACGGGGCAAATTGGATAAAAGCGGCTGAATTGCACGATAATTCTAATCATCAAGTCCATTCGGTGCTTAATTTTGCTCCGGATGGATATTGCAAAGGGGTAGTGGATATTGAATATTGTCCTTTCGACCAATCCATTTTTTATGTCAATATCAATACTGGGGATATTCAAAAGGTCAGTTACGGTGCGGGTAATCGCCCTCCAGTAGCCGTTATTTCGGCTGATAAAACAAGTGGCATTTCACCTTTAACTGTCAATTTTAGTAGTGTAGGAACCAACGACCCAGATGGTAATCCATTGACTTATTTATGGAATTTTGGCGATGGTACGACTTCCACGGCGGCTAATCCGCAACATGTTTTCACGTCAACGGGATTAAAAGGTTTTACCGTAACATTGACAGTAAAAGACAATGGTGGGCTGACGGATACTAAAACGCTCCAAATTTCAACGAATAATACGCCCCCCTCAGTAAAAATCACCAATCCTGCCAATAATAGTACTTATACCTTAGCACAAGCGACTCAAATTGCCCCTTTAGCCACGGTTACGGACAATGATGCAGTAGGTATGCAATATGCTTGGCAATTAACTTTGCGACACAATACGCATGAGCATCGTGAGCCCATTATCAATCAACAAGCGCCAAGTATCCAAATTTCACCCGTGGGATGCGATGGTGAAACGTATTATTATCTGCTTGAATTAACGGTGACGGATGATGGCGGGCTAAGTGCCAAAGATTCAGTTAAAATATATCCAGATTGTAATTCTGCTAATATTTCAATCACCAATTTGGCAGCTACTCCGGGCAATTATAATACGGTTTTAACGTGGCAAAATCCATCTACTTTGTTTGATGAAGTTTTAGTTGCTGTAAAAGAGGGTAGTGGTTTCATCGATAAACCGAACGGAACGACTTATACCGCCGATGCCAATTTCACAGGTGCGGGTACAGCCATTGAAGGTGGGAAAGTGGTTTACAGGGGTACCGCTAATACAATGACTGTAACGGGTTTGACGGCTGGTAAAACATATTACTTTAGAGTTTATACCCGTAAAGGCACTACTTGGACGGGTGGCGTTCAGACTTCAGCAGTGCCAACGGGGACAGTTGTGACACCTCAAGCAGGTTGTTTGAAGGGTTCATATTTTAATAATATTGCTTTGACGGGTACCCCCTCAGTAATTAGAGCAGAATCGAGCATCAATTACGATTGGGGAACGGGCAGCCCAGCTACGGGCATCAATGCCGATAATTTCTCCGCTCGTTGGGAAGGCATCATTAATCCACCCGTCACGGGGGCTTATACTTTTACTGTTGTAGCTGATGATGGCGTGCGCCTTTGGGTGAATAATGTTTTAGTTTTGGATAAATGGATTGACCAACCACCTACTACATATAATGTGGCGGTTAATTTGACTCAAACGCAAAATATTCCCATTAAAATGGAATTTTATGAGCGGGGTGGTGGTGCAGTGGCTAAATTGAATTGGACCATTCCGAATCAAACCAGTCAAGTTGTCGGATTCAGTGCTTGCACAATAACTCAGCCGCCGCCGCCGCCGGTAGCGGGGTTTGATGCTACTAAATGCTATCGTTTGACGGCTCGCCACAGTGCTAAAGTTTTAGAAATAGCCTCCAATTCAACCTTAAATGGGACAAATATTCAACAAAATGCTTGGAATGGCGGACGCAATCAAGTGTGGCGCCTCAAATCCGTGGATGGTACATTTTACAGGGTTTTGAATGGTTTTAGTGGTAAAGCAATGGATGTTTCGGGCGTTTCCATTGCGGATGGGGCGAATATCCACCAGTGGGATTATGTCAATGGAGGCAATCAGCAATGGAGATTTGATAAAAATACTGAGGGGTACTATTTCATTATTGCCAAACACTCCAATAAAGCGGCTGATGTATATGCGGCACAAACAAACAATGGCGCAAATGTCATTCAATGGACTAAGCACAGTGGTAATAACCAACAATGGACGGTTGGAGAAACGGCTTGTCCTGTTGGTACTGTTGCATTACAATCCGCTCAGATATATGCCGTGGATGGTTACCGTGAAAACCGAAAAGCCGTCGTAACTTGGGTCAGCAATGCGGATGCCGCCGATTATTTTGAAGTTGAAAAATTCACTAAATCAGGCAATTTTGAAAAGATTTCGACGGTGAATGCCTTGTCTCTGAGGGATATTTCAAGTAAAAATCAATACAATTTTGTTGACAACCAGCCTTTTGACGGTGAAAATATATACAGAGTGAAATTGGTCTTTGGGGATAATTCTGCGCCCCAGTTGAGCAGTGAAGTGAAGTTAGATTTTAATAAAAAAGCGCAATATACCCTTTATCCCAATCCATCATCGGATTATATTGACGTGGATATAGAGCCGCTTCAAAATCGTACGGTTTTAATTACGGTCTTGGATGCGGTGGGTCACGCCGTGAAATATGTATCCGTTGAAAGAGCCAATGAAACGCAAAGAGTCGAATTAGATGGTTTACCAACGGGGCAATATGTCTTGTGTATCCATTCAGCAGGTTTGAAAGATGTGACGCGCGTTTTCAATATCACGAAATAAGGTTTTTTAAATAATCTTAAAATCTAAGCCCATTTTTCAGATTTATGCTGGAAAATGGGCTTTTTTATTGAAATGGTTTCCTGTTTTATGCGAACTAATTGGTCAAAGAACACTTAATACGCACTCAATCACTGACTGTAGGCGAGCGGAATGTGTAAATGATGCAACTTATTCTAAAATTTGTGTAACACTTCCAACACAAAAGAAGCTCACCTTTGTAGGGTAATTTAGTTCGTTATAAATTTTAAAAAGTGTCTTAATGCTTATTAGACGGTATCCAATTACTACAGATAGATACCACTTTTTTTTAGACACCCCTCAGTATAAACGCTTTTTTTTAACCTTTTTAAATAAAAAAATCATGATGTACGATGGCTATCACGTGGGCGGAATGCACCTAATATGGTGGTTTGTTTGGCTCTCACTTTTGTTTACAATTTTTGCAACGCCTTTTGAAATTCCCTACCAACGGAGTAGAAGAAAAACGGCGCTTGACGTTTTGCAAAATCGATTTGCGGCGGGTAGCGTAAGCAACGATGAATACCAAGAGAAAAAACGTATTCTTGAACAAGATGCAAATAACAACAAAAACAACGGGAAATACTGAAGATTTGAAGGCAAATGTAAGGTGTTGAAAAACTGTAATTGCTTAGCCAGATAGTCGCTGTTGCTCCGTTTAGCCACTGATAACACTGAAACCGACTGATTTTACACTGATTTTTTAAAAAATTACGTGTGAATCAGTGTAAAACCAGTCAA
>JANMYC010001277.1:0-4187 GCA_031381715.1 Saprospiraceae bacterium | reverse complement strand
TACTTTTTGTCATAGCTGAAATGATTTTGAAGTGATGAAAAAGCGCGGTCAAGCAATAAACCTACGACCCCAATGATTAATATAGCACACAGTATTTTTTCAAGATTACCCGCATTCCAGCTATCCCACACAAAGAAGCCGATGCCCAAACCGCCCGAAAGCATTTCACCCGCCACAATGACCATCCATGCGACGCCAATACTCAAGCGTAAGCCCGTGATGATGTGCGGGAGTGCAAACGGGATTAATATTTTTGAAATGTATTTACTTTTTGAGAATCCATAAGCTTTACCTACGTTGATGTGGTCTTCTGGTATTGAAGCTACGCCGAAGGCTGTATTGATAAGTGTGGGCCACAATGATGTGATGAAAATCACAAAAACAGTAGCACTCGGCGATGATTTAAAAGCCAATAAACCCAATGGAAACCACGCAAGCGGTGACACAGGGCGCAATATCTGAACAATTGGGTTGATTAAGCGCATCCCAATTTTGCTCGAACCCATCAAAATTCCTAAGGGAATTGCCAATAAACTTCCCATTAAAAAGCCTAAAAATACCCGGCCGATGGAACTCAATAATTGAACGCCAATGCCTTTGTCGTTAGGACCATTGTCGTAAAATGGGTTTTTAAGCATTTCTACGAATACCCCCATCGTTTTGTAGGGACCCGGTATTTCATTTTTAGTAGCGATAGTACTTATTTGCCATATTGCGAGTAATATGACAATGCTCCCAATGAAATACAGCATATCGTATATTTTATTTTTACTTTTCATAACGCTTTGTTTTTATGATGCTTGTTAAATATCTTTTGGTAGATAAGGAGCTTGCTCCGTGTTATTAGATTGTAACTACCGACTTTATCTCAATCACTGTACGAGAGAATAGGCCCGAGCCTTTATTCTCTCGCAGCGATTGAAACAAAGCATCAGAAAATATATTTATTTTGCCGCAGCAACTGCTACAGGTTTTGCAAATACTGAGGGGTTATTCGGGTCAAAAGTTTTTTTCAAGATAGTGATGTCAAAAGGTTTCATATCTTCTGGCATTGTTAAGCCTACTTCTTTAGCTACCTCTGCGTATAAATCAGATAAAATAAGTTTATCAGTAATCTCCTTGTAGTTGGGTTCTACGGGCAAATAACCGTAGCGCACATAACTTGCAAGGAAAAAAGTAGCGTGCGATTTGCGTGGAAAAGAAACCAAGCCGTTGTCATAAAACTTCATGTTATCGTCCGTGTAGCTGAATTCAGGTAATCCACAACCTTGTTTGTAAGTACCCGTCAGACGACCTTTGATAACTTCTGCAGGAGCATTCACATATTTTTGTTGACCCAAAATAGTTGCTGCTTCAGCACGATTGATGGGGTCATCCAACCACTTTTGGGCTTCGATAACGGCTTTCATGATTTTTTTCAAATCATCTTTTTTAGTTTCAGAAAAGGTTTTATTCACAACTAAAGCCTTTTCAGTATGGTTTTTCCAAATATCTTGGCTCGCTACGTGTGTGAAACCGATGGTATCAGCCACGGCTTTACCATTCCAAGGTTCACCTACTGAGTAGCCGTCCATGTTGCCGACTTTCATATTCGCTACCATTTGTGGAGGAGGGATAGTGATGGTTTTAACTGATTTCATATCAATACCACACGCTTCCATCCATATTTTCAACCACAGGTCATGCGTTCCGCCTGGGAATGTCATGGCAAAAGCCAATTCAGGTTTCTTCTTTTTCATAGCCGTTATGGTTGCATTGACTTTGGATACATCCTTGGGAGCAACCGCGCCGCAAAACTCTTTAGAAAGCGTAATAGCTTGACCATTTTCATTCAAAACCATCGCAATCTTCATTTCTTCACCTGCTTTGCCACCAATACCAGTGTAAACCGAAAATGGCATACCGAATAAGCAATGAGCACCGTTGAGCTCGCCATTCAAAACTTTGTCACGAACATTTGCCCACGACGCCTCTTTTGACAATTCTACTTTGACTCCCGCCTTTTCAAAGAAACCTTTTTCCTTTGCTATCACGAGCGGTGCGCAATCCGTCAATGGAATAAAACCGAGTTTATAAGCTGTTTCCGCACTGGCATCTGCTTTTTTTTCAGATGAGCCACCGCCGCACGATAGAATTAAAAAACTTGTACTTACTAATAGGATAAGCGTTTGAAATATATTTTTCATTATTATTTTCTTTCTAAGTTGTTAAAAAATTGATTTAAAGTGTATCCTTATTGAGTAGTTGGGCTAAAATAATCGCTGCTATCTTTTTAAGTCGGCTCTATAAAATGTGGAAAATACTCCGCTGTGCTCCGCATTTTCCACATTTTACAGCCCGACGATAGCAGCGTTTATTTCTTCACGCCTACTTAAAATTGAAAAATCTCATGTAAAAAGTCTCAGTAGTGCTGGTTTTTATTTGTTCTGAATGCGTACTTATTTTTTAGAAGGAGTAATTAAGTCTGGTTTTAAATTAATTGAAAGATATGCCCAAGTACCCGTTTGTTTTGCTTTGCCCATTGTATTGCGTTTGATGACTTCCATATTGTCATTGGCAAACATCATACAGTAACCCATTTCAAAACCAATGTTTTTATTCATGGTGTAATTCAAAATCAAGTCAGTCTCAGTACCAAGATTTTTACCCAATAATGTTTTACCGGTAGCATCTGCTACTTTGTTAGCAGCATCATTAGCTAATGAGAAACTATGTACATCCAATGTTGCCGTAAACTTTGGTGAAGCGGCATATTTCAAACGTAGATATGGATTAGATAAACCAGCTACTGGCGAGCCTGTACCCACATAGAAATAATCCATCAAGCCCCAAAATTTGTGAGGAGTGCCATAAAGTGGGTCAAAACGCTTGCTTTCTGTAGTTGGAGTAGTCATTTTATCGCCTGAAAGAAGGTCATAACCTAATCCAATGGTGTATTTGCCTTTAGTATAAGCACCATAAGCAGTGATGTGATATGCTGAAAGGTCTTTACCGTCACGGTCTTTACCCGTTTGGAAAAATGCACCGAGGGAATAACTAAATACCTTTTTTGCAGTGCCAACCGCCAATATGCCTGCAGTAACGCGGCTATTCACACCTTTTACATCGTAGCGGCGACCATATACTTTTTCAGTACCAGCCGTGATTGAGTCTGTACGGAATTTGCCGAAATCGTCTTTGAATATCAAACCAGAGATTTTAGCACCACCGAATTTTTTAGCGGCGTATAGATACTGCATCTTTTTATACATTTGAGTACCACCGTTTGTGGAAGGATTGCCACCTACCAAGGTTGGCGCGCCGCCTAAAGTAGCCGTGGGCACAAATCCTGCCGGAACAGCCACCGCAGAGCCTTTTACCGTAATATACTGAGGGGTATTGCCCGCTGTGTAAAATGTATTGAATGTGTTAAAAGCGTCGGTTGATTGATTGAAAGCCAAGCCCAAATCTACTTGCCAACCTTTATTATTGAGTTTTAAAAGAGCCGCATCGTGGCGGCGCCCTTGTTGCAACCAATCCAGATTACCCAATAAACGAGAATCATCATAAAGCAATTCTTGACGACCTACTTTAAGGGATAAACCGAGCGTATCGCTTAATGTGGCTTCTGCCCAAGCTTCGTGCAAACTCAAACGTGAACCATCGGCGTTGCTGATTGTGGAAGCATCCTGCCCCCAAACCCGTACATCTTGGATAGACATACCGAAAGCTAATTTCTCAAACTTGTAGTTCAAGGATAGGCGAGACCTTTGTGAAACGAAACCAGATGCCGCTGTATCACCATTTCCAGTAATGTCTTTAGGTGTTAAGGTTCCCACGCCATTTCGGTATTCAGCGCGAGGGCGAATCTGGGCGGACATGTTCAGCTGCCCACTTGCGTATGTCGAAAAACCAAGTATTATGGCACTCAACATTAATGTCTGCTTGCAGTTGTTAAAAATTTTCATTTCTTTTGTTTAATGAATTTGTGAAATAATAAAGTTTTGCAATCATAGCCTCAATGCGAGTACCAGTCGCTATTGAGGCTTTTTCGTTTTATTACAGTTCTTAGTAGTCCTTCACATTAATACTGTCGGGTTTAAATTTTAGAAAAATTTTAAATCTTCCTAAGATTCTGGCAAATTCTGCGCTGTGAACATTTGGAAAGTTTTAAACTTTCCAAATGTTGTACACGACAGCATTAATGT